>VBCY01000186.1 GCA_005882995.1 Betaproteobacteria bacterium | reverse complement strand
GCGTCGCGCCGTTCCTCTCGGCCTCGCTTGAGCCGCTTCGAGATCGGTCCGCGGCCAGGTGGGCCGGCAGGCTCAATGCATCAGCGGCTTGTAGCGCAGGCGGTGCGGACGTGCACCGTCTTCGCCAAGCCGCTTGCGTTTGTCGGCTTCGTAGTCCTGATAGTTGCCTTCGACGAACACCCATTTTCCTTCATCCTCGGCGGCCAGAATGTGGGTCGCGATGCGATCGAGAAACCAGCGATCATGGGAGATCACCAGTACGCTGCCCGCGAACTCGGTGAGCGCATCCTCGAGCGCGCGCAGTGTCTCGATGTCGAGATCGTTCGAGGGCTCGTCAAGGAGAAGCACGTTCCCCCCGCGCAGCAGCGTCGCCGCAAGGTGCAGGCGCCCGCGCTCGCCGCCGGAGAGCGCGCCTACATTCTTCTGCTGGTCGGAGCCCTTGAAGTTGAAGCGGCCGAGGTAAGCGCGCGAGGGCATTTCGAAGCGGCCGACCATGAGTATGTCCTGGCCTCCGGAGATCGCCTCCCACGCGGTCTTGTCATTGGGTAGCGACTCGCGCGTCTGGTCGACCACCGCAAGCCTGACGGTCGGACCGATTAAGATTTCGCCGCGGTCCGGTTTTTCCTTGCCGATGATCATGCGGAAGAGGGTCGTCTTCCCCGCCCCGTTCGGCCCGATGACTCCGACGATCGCGCCGGCGGGGACTTGGAATGAGAGAGCCTCCATAAGCAGGCGATCCCCGTAACCCTTGCTCACTTCCTTGAACTCGATTACTGCGTCGCCCAAACGTTCGGCGACCGGGATGAAAATCTCCTGCGTCTCGTTGCGTTGCTGGTGCTCGTAGGAGGCGAGCTCCTCGAAGCGCGCGATGCGCGCCTTGCTCTTAGCCTGGCGCGCCCGGGCGTTGGTGCGTACCCATTCGAGCTCCTTGTGCATCGCCTTGATGCGCGCCGCTTCCTGCTTCGCTTCGATCGCGAGGCGCTGTTCCTTCTGCTCCAGCCACGAGCTGTAGTTGCCCTTCCACGGAATACCGTAGCCGCGGTCGAGCTCGAGGATCCATTCGGCGGCGTTGTCGAGAAAATAGCGATCGTGGGTGACCGCGATCACGGTTCCCGGGAACTTCTTCAGGAACTGCTCCAGCCATTCCACGCTCTCCGCGTCGAGGTGGTTGGTCGGCTCGTCGAGCAGCAGCATGTCGGGCTTTGACAACAACAGGCGGCACAGCGCGACGCGCCGCTTCTCGCCTCCGGAAAGCTTTTCGATTTTTGCGTCCCAGGGTGGGAGCCGTAACGCATCGGCGGCGATTTCCATTTGCACGTCGGAGTCGGCGCCGGCGGCGGAGATGATGGCCTCGTACTTCGCCTGCTCAGCCGAGAGGATGTCGAAATCCGCGTCGGGCTCGGCGTAGGCGGCATAGATGGCGTCGAGCTTCGCCTTCGCGTCGAGCACTTCGCTCAAGCCTTGTTCCACCGTCTCGCGCACGGTCTTGCCGGGGTCGAGTTGCGGCTCTTGAGGCAGAAAGCCGATGCGCATGTTCGGCATCGGAATAGCCTCGCCTTCGTACTCGGAGTCTTCGCCGGCCATGATGCGCAGCAAGCTCGACTTGCCTGCGCCATTCAGGCCCAGCACGCCGATCTTGGCTCCGGGAAAAAAGGACAGCGAGATATCGCGCAGGATCACGCGCTTGGGGGGCACGACCTTGCCCACCCGGTTCATGGTGTAGACGTATTGCGCCATCGGGAGAAAGCCGCGGCAATGCGGCAAAAAGCCCAATTATCGCAGTTCGCGTGAGGCGAGACGCGGTCGTTGACTAAGACGACCGCGTACAGCGGGTTCGCCGGCATTGTTGCCGGCAATCTCAATCAGCGGGTGGCTGTCGGCGACGCGCCGCCAGGCGCTTTGGCGGCGCTCGGCTTGGAGGACGTCGAAACGGCGCTTTCGGCCGCGGCGGTACGAGCCTGATCCGCCTTGATTTCCTGCCAGTGCCGTTTGTCGGCTTCGTAGCGAGCACTGACCGCCGCCATTTCGTCCTTCTTTTGCGCGATGACGCCGGTCTGGCGACCCATTTCTACGGTGATCGCCGAGACTTGATTGTCCAGCGTAACGGGGACCGGCTTGCCCCCAAGCGCCGCCTTTTGCTTATCCAAGTCCGCCAGCCGCTTCGCCAGATCCGCGTTATAGGTCTCTGCAGATTTTAGCTGCGCCTCGATCGCCGAGAGCGCGCGGTTTCGGGCGAAATCGATTTCGTCCGCATTCGTATAGGATTGAAGCAGCGCGAGGTCCTTGCGTGCTCTTTCTTCCTTGGCCTTGGTGATCGCCTTCTGCCGCTCTTCTTCGGCTTGCCTGGCTTTGAGCTCGTCGCCTGTCAGCGCTGGCTCGATCTTCTTGAGCTGACGGCCCTGCTTGTCGAGCACGACGGTGCCCTTGTCGACGGCTTCAGGCGGGATCTTGTCGCTGTAGTGAACGACACCGCGCTCGTCGGTCCATTTGTACAATCCGGCGGCCGCGACAGAATGGCCGCTAAGCGCCAAACATGCGCCGAGCGCCGCGATGGCTACGAAGTTGATCGTGCCGCTGTTGAGCATCGGTTCCGCTCTTGTGCTGTACGCTGATAGGGCTCGGGGCATCATGCCGCAGCGCCGTAGCGCTCCCGATAAGCTGTCACTGCGTCGCGCTGCGCTTCCAAGTCGGGTCTTTGACCTAGAAACCCGAGCAAATCCTCGATCGTAGCGATGGCAATGACCGGCACGCCAAATTGCTCCTTGAGTTCATACACCGCGGAATGCTCGCCGCGCCCGCGCTCCATCCGATCAAATGCGATCAGAATCGCCGCAGGCGTTGCACCATGGGCTTGGATCATCTGGATCGCTTCCCGCTTCGCTCCGCCCTCAGTAATGACATCGTCCACGATCAGGACCCGGCCTCTCAGTGGCGCCCCGACAATCAATCCGCCTTCACCGTGGTCCTTAGCCTCTTTGCGATTGAAGCTGTACGGCAAATTGTGCCCCATTCCGGCCAGTGCAACGGCCGTCGCCGCAACCAGGGTAATGCCCTTGTACGCCGGGCCGAAAAGCTGGTCGCACGTCACGCCTGAGGCCAGATACGCCCGGGCGTAAAAACCGCCCAGTTGGCGCAGACTGTCTCCGTCGTTGAACAGCCCTGCGTTGAAAAAGTAAGGAGTCTGTCGCCCTGCCTTGGTCACGAATCGACCAAAACGAAGCACGTCGCGTGCCAATGCGAACTCCAGAAACGCCTGTCGAAAGTCGTTCACTTTGACCCCGCCGGACTTCGCGTCCGAATCCGAATGGGCGTCCTGCAACGTTGAAACGCTCGAATTCGATATCATTCTAAGCGCAAATCCCGGTGCGCGGTCCGGGACTTCTGCTCTCTCATGCGCGTCATCACACTCAACGTCAACGGCATCCGCTCGGCCGAGCGCAAGGGCCTCGCTCGCTGGCTTGCGCGCGTCGAGCCGTGGGACGTGGCCTGCCTGCAGGAGATTCGTGCGGCGCAGGAGCACGTGCCCAGGGCGCTCGCCGCGCCGCGCAAGTCCCATGCAGTCTTTCATCCGGCGACGCGCAAGGGCTACAGCGGTGTTGCCGTGTACACCCGCCGGCCGATCGCATCGCGTCTGGGCTTCGGCAGCGCTGAATTCGATCCGGAAGGCCGCTACGTCGAGGTCGATTTCGGCACGCTCTCGATTGTGAGCGTGTATTTTCCGTCGGGATCCAGCTCCCCGGCGCGACAGGCTGCCAAGTTCCGCTTCCTCGCTTCATTTTTGCCGCACCTCAAGCAACTGCGCGACGCGGGACGTGAGGTCATTCTCTGCGGTGACTGGAATATCGCGCATCAGCCGATTGACCTGAAAAACTGGCGCGGCAATCAGAAAAATTCCGGATTCCTGCCGGAGGAACGCGCGTGGCTGAGTCAGGTGTTCGATGAGCTCGGCTTCGTCGATGTGTTCCGGCGCATCAACCAGGAAGCGGAACAATACACGTGGTGGTCGAATCGCGGTCGTGCCTGGGCGAAGAACGTCGGATGGCGCATCGATTATCAGATCGCGACCCCCGGCATCGCCGCCAAGGCACATTCCGCGATGATCTACAAGAATCGGCGTTTCTCCGACCACGCTCCTTTGATCATCGATTACGACTGCGCGCTTTAGGAGCGGCGCGCTTCTATAGTGGGGTTCCCGAATAGCCGGCTGCGGGAGAAGTCATCTCATTTCTCCGGAAGCGGCTCGTTCCATGGTGCGACCCGCCACAACAGCGCCATGCCGGGTAGCGCGAGCGCGGTGCAAACAAGGTAGAAGTCAACCCAGCCCATTGCTTCCACCATCCACCCCGTGGAAGCGTTGACCACCGAGCGTGGCACCACGGCGAGGCTCGTGAACAGCGCAAATTGCGTTGCAGTGTAGCGAGGGTCGGTGGTGCGGGCGATGAACGCCGTGAAGGCCGCGGTTCCCAAGCCGACGCCCAGCGCCTCGAACCCGATGACACCGGCGAGCAGCGCCAGATCGGGACGGTTGACATAGGCAAGCCATGCAAAGCCGAGGATCGAAACGAGCTGCACCGCACCGAAGATCCAGAGACCGCGGTTGATGCCGATTTTCAGCATCCAGATGCCCGCGAGCAGACCCCCGATAATGCTCGGCCACAGCCCGGCATTCTTGGCGATGAGTCCGATCTCGGACTTGGTGAATCCCATGTCGAGATAAAAGGGCGTGGCCAGCGCCGTGGCCATGGAGTCTCCGAGCTTGTAGAAAAAGATGAACGCCAACACCAGTGCGGCCTGCTTCCATCCCTGGCGGCTGATGAATTCATGGAAGGGCTCAACCACGGCCTCGCGCAGCGTGCGTGGCGCGGGACGCGCAAGCGCAGGCTCGGCAACCAAGAGCGTATTGACGATGCCCGGCAGCATGAACAGCGCGGTCACCGTGAACACGCTCTGCCACGGAAGATGATCGGCGAGGATCAGCGCCAGCGCTCCCGGAATCAAGCTCGAGATGCGATACGCCTGCACATGAATCGCGTTGCCGAGTCCAAGCTCGAGATCCGGCAGCAATTCCCGGCGGTACGCGTCGAGCACGATGTCCTGTGTGGCAGCAAAAAAGGCGACTGCGGCAGTGAGATAGGCGATGGTCCACAGGTCGAGCTGCGGCTGAAGCGCCCCGAAAAGGGGAATCGATACCAGCAGCGCAACTTGTGTCGCCAGCATCCAGCCGCGCCTTCTGCCGAATACGGGGAGCGCGTAGCGATCGACCAGCGGTGACCACAGGAACTTCCATGTGAACGGAAGCTGAATAAGCCCGAACAGGCCGATCGCCTTCAAGTCGACGTGCTCCGAGCGGAGCCACGCGGGCAGCAGATTGATAAGGATGTAAAGAGGCAGACCTGAGCTGAAGCCGGTGAAGATGCAGATCAGCATCCGCCGGTTGAACAGCGCGGCGACGAGCGGTCTTCCAGTTCCGTTCATCGCCGGCATTGTAGCGGTCTGGCCTACTTGCACGTCATTCACGCGAGTGAAGCGCCGCGCGTCGGCCGCCTGGCCTTCTCGCCGGTCGCCCCCATGCGCCACGCGCACTTAGGACCCACTCCGCCGCTCGACATCCTACGAAGAGCGAAAGCGGTAGATGGCAAGCGATCCGAGGAGATTGGGCAGGAGCACGACGCGCCGCGCATCGTGCAGCACCACGCGCTCGTCGACGCGAAAGCGCTGTTCGGCGCAGAAGGCGTCGAAGTCGGCGACGGTGCACAAGTGGATGTTGGGGGTGTTGAACCACTGGTAGGGCAGGCTCGGGGAGACCGGCATGCGTCCGCGCAGCACCTGCAGCCGGTGCGACCAGTGTCCGAAATTCGGAAAAGAAATGATCGCTTCGCGGCCCACGCGCAACATCTCGGCGACGATCGATTCGATGCGGCGCATCGACTGAAGCGTCTGCGACAGGATTACGCTATCGAAAGAACGGTCTTCAAAGCCTGCAAGCCCCGATTCGAGGTCGCTCTGGATCACATTAATGCTGTTGCCGATCGACGCCAACACTCCGGCATCGTCGATTTCGATGCCGTAACCGGTCGCGCTGCGCGATTCCCGCAGATAGGCGAGCAGGCTGCCGTCGCCACAGCCAAGATCGAGCACGCGCGCGCCGGGGGCGATCCATCCCGCGATGGTCGAGAAATCGGCGCGCGTCGAGATCGTCATCAGCCGGCCGCTCGGCCGAGATACGAGCGGACAATTGCGTGATACTGAGCTGTATCGAGAAGAAAAGCGTCGTGTCCATGCGGTGCGAGGATCTCGGCATAGGAGACGTCGCGCCGGTTCTCCACCAGCGCGCGCACGATTTCGCGCGCTCGTGCTGGTGAAAAGCGCCAGTCCGTGGTGAAAGAGATCACCAGGAAGCGGCATTGGGCAGGCGCAAGCGCGCGGCTCAAGCTTCCCCCGGTCGCAGACGCCGGGTCGTAATAGTCAAGCGCCTTGGTGATGCGGAGATAGGTGTTGGCGTCGTAATACTCGGAGAACTTCTCGCCCTGGTAGCGCAGGTACGACTCGATCTGGAATTCCGGCGCAAAGGAAAAGTTGAGCCCATCGCGCAATTGGCGGCCGAACTTCTCCGCCATCTGCTCATCGGAGATGTACGTGATGTGCCCGATCATGCGCGCGACGCGCAAGCCACGCACCGGCTTGACGCCGTAATCGTAGTAGCGTCCGTCGTGGAATTCGGGATCGGTCAGGATGGCGGCGCGAGCGACTTCATTGAACGCAATGTTCTGTGCCGAAAGATTCGGTGCCGCTGCGATCACCAGTGCATTGGCGATGCGCGCCGGATAGCGTATCGCCCAGGATAGCGCCTGCATGCCGCCCAAGCTGCCGCCCATCACCGCGGCGAAGCGCTCGATCCCGAGATAGTCGGCGAGTCGTGCCTGGGCATCGACCCAGTCTTCGACGGTGACGATCGGGAAGTCCGCGCCCCACGGTTTGCCCGTCGCAGGATTGAGCGATGCCGGCCCCGTCGAGCCGAAGCAACTGCCGAGATTGTTGACTCCGATGACGAAGAAGCGTTCCGTGTCGACCGGCTTGCCCGGACCCACCATGTTGTCCCACCAGCCTTCGCTTTCACTCTCCCCGGCATGCAGCCCCGCAACATGGTGCGACGCATTGAGCGCATGGCAGATCAGAATGGCGTTGGAGCGATCCGCATTGAGTGATCCGTATGTCTCGTACATCAACTCGAACGAAGGCAGGCTCGCACCGGACGCGAGTAACAGTGGCTCCGCGAAGAGCGTTTTCTGCGGAGCGACGATGCCAACGGAGCGCGCGGCGGTAGTCAAGATCTCGGGAGCAAAATAAAAAACCCGATCAGCTTGCGCCAACCGGGTCGGGATATCCTCGCCGCTTTAGCCGCATTTGTTACGCGCCCGCAAGCTGATCGTCAAATTGGCGCGCGACCTCGATGCTTTGTACCTGGCGCGACGCGCGAAGTCTTCGCATCGGCCTCTCGCTAGTCTACCGGGTGATCTCCGAAAGTCAATCGTTCAACTTGGCGAGCAGCTGGGCGAGCTTGTTCGGGTCGTCGCTCCTGCGCATGCGCTCGACCAGCGGAGTGATCTTCGTGACGTCGGTGGTGAGGACGCGCTGCTTGACGCTCAACAGATAGGCCGGATGCATCGAGAAGTTGCGCAGCCCCATGCCCAGAAGCAAGCGAGTCATCTGCACCTCGCCCGCCATTTCGCCGCACACGGCAACGGGAACACCGCCTTTTACCGCGGAGGAGATCGCCATTGCGACCAGTTTCACCACCGCGGGGTGCAGCGGATCGTACAGATGCGAAACCGCGTCGTCGCCGCGATCGACCGCCAGAGTGTATTGGATCAGATCGTTGGTGCCTATCGAAAGGAAATCCAGACGGCTCATGAACATGCCGATAGCAAGCACCGCCGCCGGAATCTCGATCATTCCGCCCACCTCGATGCCGGCATCGAACGGCACGCCTTGCTCACGCAGGCTCTCCTTGGCCCGCGCAATCATCGTCAAGGTCTGGTCGACCTCCGCGGCGGAAACGATCATGGGAATGAGGATCTTGACGTTACCGTAGTGCGATGCGCGAAGTATCGCGCGCAGCTGGGTGTGAAAGAGCCGCGGCTCAGCCAGGCAAAAGCGGACGGCGCGCAAACCCAGCGCCGGGTTGGGCGCGACGCGCGACAGCCCGTCGACGCCTTGCTTGTGCTTGTCGGCCCCGAGGTCGAAGGTACGGATGGTCACGGGCTTGCCGTCCATTCCGGCGGCGACCTGGCGGTATGCCTCGAACTGCTCGTCCTCGGAGGGAAGCTCATCGCGGTTCAAAAACAGGAACTCGCTTCGGAAAAGACCCACGCCGGCGGCGCCCGCCTCAACCGCGCGTTCCAGATCCTCGGGCAGCTCGATGTTGGCGAGAAGCTCGACGTGCTGGCCGTCAAGCGTCGCGGCCCGGGTGGTCGTCAACCGCTGAAGCTTCTTTTGCTCGAGTGCAAACTCGCCTTGTTTGAGCTGGTACTCATGCAGCACCGCGCCATCCGGATTGACGATGACGACATTCCTCGCGCCGTCGACGATGACCAGTTCGTCGTCGCGTATGAGAGCTCGCGCGTTGTGCGTTGCGACGACTGCCGGGACATTCAGGCTGCGCGCCACGATCGCGGTGTGCGAGGTCACCCCTCCGAGATCGGTGAGAAAGGCCGCGAAATGATGGCCCTTGAACTGGATGATGTCGGCAGGCGAGAGGTCGTGCGCAACTAGAACGGTCTGCTCCTCAGCGTTCGCCGGTCGAACAGCGCCGGGCTTGCCGAGCAGCACCTTGAGCAGCCGCTCCACAACCTGCACGACGTCGGCCTTGCGCTCCCGGAGGTAGGCGTCCTCGATCAAGTCGAACTGTTCTATCAGCACTCCCATCTGCTGAGTGAGCGCCCATTCCGCGGTGAGGATCATCCAGTGCACATCGAGGAACGCGCCAAACTCAGCCGGGGCATCGTCCGCGGTCATCGCGCCATGGAGGCTCTCGATCTCGCGCTGCACGGCATTCAGGGCTTGCGTGAGCCGCTCGATTTCCGGCTCGACCTGCTCGGAGGCGATGGTGTAATGCGCGACTTCCAGCGTCGCGTGGGAAACAAGCTGTGCGCGGCCGATCGCGATGCCGCCGGAGACTCCGATACCATGCAGAAAGAAGCTCACGCCATGGGTCTCGTAACGATAACGGCGAGTCGAACTGGCATCGTTTCAGGATCGGCCCGGAGCCCGGTTGGTCAGCACCCGTTGCGGCAAGTTCACTCTTTTACATGGTACTGACGCCGTGGTGCAGCGCGTCATTGTCCCTCGCCGAAATAATCGTTGATGAGTGCCACGATCGCGTCCATGGCCTCGATCTCGTCCGGCCCGTCGGTCTGCAGCGTTACTTTGGCCCCTTTGCCTGCCGCAAGCATCATCACGCCCATGATGCTTTTGGCATTGATCTTGCGGCCGTTGCGGCCGAGCGAGACTTCGCTTTGATACTTGCCTGCGAGCTGAGTGAGCTTGGCGGCCGCCCGGGCGTGCAGCCCGAGCTTGTTGATGATCTCAACTTCGCGTTGCTGCATAGAACGGATTCACACCAAGATGCAGCACGCCGTCGCAACCACCGCTGATGGCCTTCTTGATCATGGTCTCCATGCCTTTGGCGCGATAGGTGAATGCGCGCACGAGCATCGGCAGGTTGACGCCCGCAACCGCCTCGACCTTTCCGGGGATCAGCAACTTCGCGGCGAGGTTGCTTGGCGTCGCACCGTAGATGTCCGAAAAGATGAGTACGCCATCACCTGTGTCGAGCGCCCTCACCAGATCGCGCGCCTTCGGCAACAGATTCAGCGGGTCGTCACTCGCCGCAACGCCCAGGCACTCGAACTGGGACGGCCGGGCTCCCAGGACGTGCGTCACGGCGCTGGCGAGGCTATCGCCCAGCGCGTCGTGAGCGACGATGAGGATCCCGATCATGATCTCCCCGAGGCGTGCTGAGCCCCAACCCGAAAGCGCGCCGCCGCGCTGACCCTTCTTTTGTCTGTTGCTTTGGCCTATGTTAGCACGCGCACAGGGTGCGGCATCCTGGCGCTCCTGGCGACCTCACGTTGACGCCGGCACGGATGCTTCGAGCGCTTCGATGAAGCGTCCGCCGACATCGAAGCCGGTCTGCTCTGCGATCTCCACGAAACACGTCGGGCTGGTGACGTTGATTTCCGTCAGATAGTCGCCGATGACATCGAGCCCCACGACCAGCAATCCTTCCGCCCAGAGCCGCGGGCCCAGCGCCTCAGCGATTCGTCGATCCTGCAACGACAGCGGACGCGCCACTCCGCGCCCCCCGGCCGCCAGATTGCCGCGCGTCTCGCCGGGCTTGGGGATGCGCGCCAGCGCGTAGGGCACCGCCTCCCCTGCAATGAGCAAAATCCGCTTGTCCCCTTCGGCGATTTCCGGGATAAAGCGCTGAGCCATGACGCTGCGCCGGCCGCAGTGCCCCACCGTTTCGATGATGACGTTGCGATTGGGATCGGATTCGCGAACGCGAAAGATGGACGATCCTCCCATACCGTCGAGGGGCTTCAATATCACGTCCTGGTAGGTGTCGATGAAGGCGCGGAGCAGCTCGGCATCGCGTGTGACCAGCGTTGGAGCGGTGAATTCGCGGAACTGCGCAATCGCCATCTTCTCGTTGTGATCGCGAATAGCCCGTGGCCTGTTATAGACGCGCGCTCCCTCGCGCTCGGCCGCCTCCAGCAGATAGGTCGAGTACACATATTCCATGTCGAAGGGGGGATCCTTGCGCATCAGGACGGCGGCAAACGAACCAAGCGGTCGCACCAGCGCCTCCCCGACGGAGTACCAATGATGAGTGTCGTCGTTCACGGCCAGGGGCTGCACCCGAGCCCGAGTCACGCCATCCTCCCAGAACACGTCGGATGGCTCGAGCGCGAACAGCGTGTGCCCTCTCGCTTGCGCCGCGCGCATCATGGACACGCTCGAATCCTTGTAGGCCTTGAGCGAGTCGAGCGGATCGACGATGAATGCAAACTCCACTGGCGGGCGTCGGACCAAGGGGACGCTCATGCTACCGCAAACGCCAGCGCCGCGGCGGGAGTCAGCTCTCGCCGAGGACCTCGATCGGGGCTATGGTTCCGGACTCTTTGGAGGCGTAGCCTGGGAGTGCTCGTATGCGTTGCGAGAATTCCCCGCTGCGCAAGACTCGCAATAGTCCTTGGATCGGCGGCGCCTCAATGCTCGCGGCGCGCGCGGCGAGGTAATAGCGCTCGCGTGCGAGGAGGACAAAGGCAAGGCCGTGTTCCGCGGCCGCGGCGCGCAGTCCGATGCCCGCGTCCGCCGCGCCCGAAGCCACCGTTGCCGCCACCGCGGCGTGCGTGAATTCCTCGCGGCCGTAGCCAACGATCGCCGCAGGACTGACGCCTTCAGAGATCGCGATCCGATCAAGAAGCATTCGCGTCCCGGACCCAGCCTGGCGATTGATGAAACGCAGGCGTTTACGCGCGATATCCCTCACGCTGCGCACACGCGCCGGATTGCCACGCGGAAGCAGCAGTCCCTGATCGCGATCGACGAAGCGGATCAGACGGTCACGTCGTGCTGTCAGACAGCGGCGGAAGGGAGCGGTCTCGCTCGGACCAGTGACGCCAAGGGTTACGTGAAAGCCAGCCACTTGAGCGCGACCCTCATTGAATTGCTGCAGCGCGTTGAGGCTCCCCATGAACGAGATATCGAGTGCGATTCCGTTCTTTTCTGGAACCATATCGCGCAGCACCTCCAGTGCCAGATCGTGGCTCGCGCAAATTGCGAGCCTTTCGCCTCGCAAGCGCGGCGTCGTTGCCACCTCGGCGTCGAACAGCAGGGTGAGTCGCGATAGCAAGGGTGCGAGCTGCTGCTCTGCGCGACGCTGCATTCGCAAGAGCCGCGCCCCCGCCGGCGCAAGCCGAGCGCCGCGACCGCGCTCGAGTTGCGCAAACGGAGTCCCGAACTCACGCTCGCAATCGCGCAACAGGCCCCAGGCGGCACGGTAGGACAGCCCGCAAGCGGCTACCGCGGCCGACAACGATCCCGTTGCGGCGATCGCTTCCAGCAACGGCAGCAGCCGCGGATCGAGCGATGTACCGCTATCAGCTATCTTCCAGACGAGCTGGGGGACCAGTCTCATTATGCATCGAAGTACATATTTTGATCCGGCAACAGGTACGCTATCTTAGCCGTTTTGCCACCTGCCGCCGCTGCCGCCTACTTATGGATCGGCTCGCATATTACGGCAGGCGGCATTAACCTGTAGAGGAGCATGAACAGCGTCGGAGCAGCCGCAGCGCAGGCACTACAGCTGATCGTCGGGGCCGATCCAAAGCTTGTGGCCATCGTGCTGCTCAGTCTCAAGGTCAGCTTGAGCGCGGTTGTCATTGCTTGCATGGTCGGCTTGCCCCTGGGTGCGACGATCGCAGTGGGACGCTTTTCGGGTCGGAACCCGGTGATCGTGTTGCTCAACGCGTTGATGGGACTGCCGCCCGTTGTCGTCGGCTTGGCTGTTTATCTTCTGCTATCCCGTGCCGGCCCGTTGGGCGGGATGGGGCTGCTCTTTACGCCAACCGCCATGGTCATCGCTCAGGCGATCCTGATCACGCCGATCATCGCCGCGCTTTCCCGGCAAGTCGTCGAAGACGCGTGGGTCGAGTATCGCGAGCAGCTGCGTTCCTTAGGCGAGACCAAATTTGGCGCCGCAATGACGCTGTTATGGGACGTGCGCTACTCGCTGGTCACCATCGTTCTCGCGGGATTCGGCCGCGCCGCCGCCGAGGTTGGTGCAGTGATGATTGTCGGCGGCAACATCGACGGGGTCACGCGCGTGATGACCACCGCCATCGCGCTCGAGACGAGCAAGGGCGATCTTCCGCTCGCCCTGGGGCTGGGGCTCGTATTGCTGGCGATCGTACTCGCTCTCAACGCGACGGCTTATGTTGTGAAGGAAACCGCTCAGCGTCGCTATGGATGACGGTCGAATCGGATTCCGCATCGGCTCGAGCTTGTTGCCCTTGCGGCTCGAGAACGTTGTGTTCGCAGCCGGTGAGCGCCGCATTATCGATGGCGTGAGCTTCGACGTCCATGCCGGCCTTCGTTGCATGATCGTCGGGCCTAATGGTGCCGGAAAGAGCGTGCTGTTGCGCCTGTGTCATGGCCTTCTGCGCCCCACCGCCGGGACCATTCGCTGGAACGCGCCGGAGAGCCCGGGAGGACCAAGGCACCAGGCGATGGTGTTTCAGCGCCCGGTTATGCTGCGTCGCTCAGCGCTCGCCAATGTGATCTACGCACTGAAGGTCGCCAAGGTCTTGCCGGAGCAGCGGAAGCAACGGGCGCTCGAAGCGTTGCACAAAGTGGGATTGCAGGCGCTCGCGGCAAGCCCCGCGCGCGTGCTCTCCGGTGGCGAACAACAGCGCCTCGCTTTGGCCCGGATCTGGGCACTCAAGCCCGAAGTGCTTTTTCTCGACGAGCCCACCGCCAATCTGGATCCGGGAGCAACGCATGAAATCGAAAAGGTCATCGATGCAATGCACGCGGGTGGCACCAAGATCGTCATGGTGACCCACAACCTCGGACAGGCCCGCCGCCTGGGCGACGAGATCCTGTTCCTGCACCGGGGACGCCTTATCGAACGCACGCCGGCGGCGCGCTTTTTCCGGCATCCGCAATCAGCCGAGGCTGCCCGGTTCCTCGAAGGAGAGCTGCCATGGTAATCAGTCGCCGGTCCATCGGTGGATGGGTGCTCGCGCTCGTCACGCTACCGCTGTGCGCGCAAGGACGTTTCATCACGGTTGCCTCCACCACCTCAACCGAACAGTGGGGTCTCTTCGCTTATCTGCTGCCGATCTATGAGCAAGAGGCTCGCGTCAAGGTTCGCGTCGTCGCCTTGGGAACCGGCCAGGCCCTCGACGTGGCACGCCGCGGCGACGCCGACGTTGTTTTTGTCCACGCCCGCTCCGCGGAGGAAAAGTTCGTCGCTGAGGGCCAGGGCGTCAAGCGCTATCCCGTGATGTACAACGATTTCGTGCTGATCGGCCCCAAGAGCGATCCCGCCACGATCGCCGGAAGCAAGGACATCGTGGCTGCGATGAAAAAGATCGAAGCAACGCATTCGCCATTTGTTTCGCGTGGCGACCGCAGCGGCACGCACATGGCAGAGCTCGAGCTATGGAGAGCCTCCGGCATCGATCTCGACAAGGCAAGAGGTGCCTGGTATCGCGATACGGGACAAGGCATGGGGCCGGCACTGAACACGGCGGCGTCCATGAACGCATACATCCTTACCGATCGCGGGACGTGGCTGGCATTCAAGAACCGCGTCGATCTCAAGATCCTGGTTGAAGGCGATAAGCGTCTGTTCAACCAGTACGGCGTGATTCTGGTCAATCCGGAAAAACATCCGAGCGTCAAAAAGGAACTCGGTCAGCAATTCATCGACTGGCTCGTCTCCCCGGCGGGGCAGAAGGCCATCGCGAGCTACAAGGTCGACGCAGAGCAGTTGTTCTATCCCAACGCATCCGATTCCAACGCCTGACAAATTCGTCCGTGCTCTGTCGCATCGCGCGTTAATTTGCCCCTCGTTATATACGGCGGTATATTTCGGTTTTCTGACTGTCTGCGAATCCTGAAGCGAGCCATGCGCAAGATCTTGAGGGTGGCGAGCACGATGGTGGCGATTGCCGTCGCTGCAGGCAACGCGCACGCTGTCTCAGTGACGGTCTTTGCGGCCGCGAGCCTCAGGGGAGCGCTCGAGGAGCAGCTCGGCGGCTTCGAAAGCGCTTCAGGCGATAAGCTCACAGTCGTCTACGCAGGAAGCAATGCGCTCGCCAAGCAAATCGAAGCGGGCGCGCCCGCCGACGTTTTCATCTCTGCCGATGTCGACTGGATGGATTATCTGGAAGCGCGCAAATTGCTTGCGCCTGCGAGCCGGATTGATCTTGTCGGCAACCGTCTGGTCCTAATTGCGCCGGCAAACAACGACTCGGCTTTGACCATCGCGCCCGGCTTTGCTCTTTCTGCAGCGCTGGGCGCGGGCAAGCTTGCCATGGCAAACCCCGACAGCGTCCCTGCCGGCAAGTACGCA
>VBCY01000184.1 GCA_005882995.1 Betaproteobacteria bacterium | reverse complement strand
GGCCGCATAAATTTACACCCGCTCGAAAAGTTAGAGGCAAGAAACCCGCCGTGAGGCGGGTTTCTGTTTTTGGACTGGTCGTCCCGGCGAAGGCCGGGACCCGATTGCGCTGGCCGGGTGCCGGGACCCAATTTCATATTCTTCGCCGTTGGCAAACTTGGATCCCGGACCTCGCTGCGCTCGCCCGGGATGACGCACATGTGTCGTCCCGGCGAAGGCCGGGACCCAATGTCGTTCTTGCTGCGGCGCGCTCGGCCTCTTTCACGCACTCACGTAATCGGTACGCCGCGCGTCGGCCTCCTGCGTCGACTCGCAATTCCCCGTCGATCCCCACGCTTTGCGTGGGGCCCCGCGCCGGGTGGCTCGCGACGCTGCCTCCTTCTACCGTCGGCTTGATCTGAAACGTCGCGTGTCGACTGCCGCGGCCATTCGCGGACGCTCGCACCCCACGCGCTTCGAGCGCGGGACCTGGCGCGCTGCTCAGGCCGCTGTCTCCTTCTACCGTCGGCTTGATCTGAAACGTCGCGTGTCGGCTGCCGCGGCCATTCGCGGACGCTCGCACCCCACGCGCTTCGCGCGCGGGACCTGGCTCGCTGCTCAGGCCGCTACATCCTTTCGATCATGGCCTGGCCGAAGCCCGAGCAGGAGACCTGCTTCGCGCCCGGCATCGATCGCGCGAAATCATAGGTCACCACTTTGTCCGCGATCGCTTTTTCCAGGCTCTTGACCACCAGCGCCGCGGCCTCCTTCCACCCCATGTGCACGAGCATCATTTCGGCAGACAGAATCTCGGAACCCGGATTGACGTAATCCTTGCCAGCGTACTTGGGCGCCGTGCCATGCGTCGCCTCGAACATCGCCACCGAGTCCGACATGTTGGCGCCGGGCGCGATGCCGATGCCACCGACCTCGGCCGCCAGCGCGTCGGAAATGTAGTCGCCGTTCAAGTTGAGCGTGGCGATGACGTCGTACTCGTCAGGACGCAGAAGAATCTGTTGCAGGAAGGCGTCGGCGATGACGTCCTTTACCACGATGTCCCTTCCGCTCTTCGGGTTCCTGACCTTGCACCACGGGCCGCCATCGATTGGCTGCGCCCCGAACTCCTTCTGCGCCAGCGCATAACCCCAATCGCGAAACGCGCCTTCGGTGAACTTCATGATGTTGCCCTTGTGCACCAGCGTCACCGATTTGCGATCGTTGGCGATGGCGTACTGGATCGCCTTGCGTACCAGGCGCTCTGTGCCTTCACTCGAGACCGGCTTCACTCCGATGCCCGAGGTCGCGGGAAAGCGGATTTTCTTGACGCCCATTTCCCTGATCAGGAAGTCGATCAGCTTCTTCGATGCGTCGGAACCCGCAGCCCACTCGATGCCGGCATAGATGTCTTCCGAATTCTCTCTGAAGATCACCATGTCCACCTTCTCCGGCGCCTTGACCGGGCTCGGGACGCCGGCAAAGTAGCGGACCGGACGCAGGCACACGTAGAGATCGAGCTGCTGGCGGAGCGCAACGTTCAAGCTGCGGATACCGCCGCCAACCGGCGTGGTAAGGGGACCCTTGATCGAAACGACGTAATCCTTGAGGATCGCCAGGGTCTCTTCAGGCAGCGCGCCGCCGACGATGTAGGCCTCGTGGCCCGCTTCGGCCAGCGTCTGCACCACCTTGATCATCACCGGCGTGATGTCGAATCCTGTGCCGTCGCCTTCGATGTACGGGATGATCGGCTGATCGGACACGTCGAGGCTGAAATCCTTGTTGACACTGATCTTCTGGCCCCCGGCCGGGACCGTGACGTGCTGATACGCGGGCATGACGACTCCTGAAAGAGGTCGAATCGAAGTTAAGCATGTGATTATCCGCGATTTTGAGGCGGCATGTCACGCCGTCGTGCTATCATGTATTGATCGCAGTCAACGTTTTGTTTGGGCACTAAGTGAGCACCAAGCTAAAACTGCGACGACCGAGACGGCTTGCAGCAGATCCCTAAAATTTCTACTTGAGTCACCCCGCCGCACCGCACCGAACGACGCCTTTGCGGGCGGTTCCATCCGTCGCACCGTTCAACCCAGCGCGCGCGACCGCAACGCATCCGTCAGGCGATCGCCCATGATTCGCCGGCTGCTCGCGCGCTGGATCCCCGG
>VBCY01000183.1 GCA_005882995.1 Betaproteobacteria bacterium | reverse complement strand
GATATCGCCGGTCGCGATCAGCTTGATGCCGGCCTGAGCGAGGCCGCGCTCGGCGTAGCCCTTCATGAAGGCGATGCCTTGCTCGCCCGCCGGAAGGAACAGGAACACGGCTTCCGGCTTCGCATCCTTCACTCGCTGGATGAACGGCCCGAAGTCCGGATTCTGCAGCGGCGTATGGATGCTACCCACAATCTCTCCGCCGGCCTTCTTGAACGCCTCGGTGAACGCTTTCTCCGCGTCGAGACCCGGGCCGTAATCCGCGACCACGGTATACACCTTCGTGACGCCGTTCTTCGCCGCCCAGATTGCCATCGGCTGCGTAATCTGGGGCAGCGTCATCGATACGCGCACGATGTATGGCGACTTGGTGGTGATGATCGAGGTCGCCGCGTTCATGATCACCATCGCCTTCTTGGCTTCGGTCGCGACCGGTGCGACCGCCAGCGCATTGGGCGTCAGGCCGAAGCCGACGAGGATATCGACGTTGTCCCGCGTCACGAGCTCCTGCGCGAGCCGCTTGGCGACGTCGGGGGAGGGTCCGCCAGTGTCCTTCTGCACGATCTCGATCTTCTTGCCTGCGACGGTGTCGCCGTGGATCTTCATGTACGCCCTCATCCCGCCCAGGATCTGCTGGCCGTACTGCGCGAACGGCCCGGAGAACTCCCCGATCATCCCGAGCTTCACAATGTTCTGCGCCGGTGCGACACCGGGCACCATCACCAGACTCAATCCCAGCAAAGCGAGCCTTACGCAATATCTGAATTCCATAGGACCTCCTTTATGCTTGGCAGCGGTCGCAACTGCGTTGTCGCCTCGTCAATCTCTTCCGCTGGTTGCAAGCGTCGGGCGAGCGGCAAGCCGACATAGTTCTCCGCGAGGGAAGTGGCCGCCGCCCGCGAACTGACGACATAATCGAGTTGCGAACGTTGCAACTTCTGTTGGAACGCGTCTTCGGGAAAGCGGTGCAACATCGAAGTCATCCACCAGGAGAAGTGCTCCGCTCGCCACACTCGCCTCAGACACGTCTGCGAATACGCGTCGAGAAGATCGGCTCGGCCGGACCCGAAAAATTCGCGCAGTGCCTGAGAGAGCACGAACACGTCGGCGATGGCGAGGTTCATTCCCTTTGCACCGGTCGGCGGCACGATGTGCGCCGCGTCACCGGCAAGAAACAATCGTCCGTGCTGCATCGGCTCGACGACGAAGCTGCGCATTCCCGTGACGCCCCTTTCCAGGATCGGTCCCTCGCGGAGCGACCAGGCGCTATCGGCTTCCAGCCGTGCGTGCAGCTCCTGCCAGATGCGCTCGTCGGGCCACGCGGCTAGATCTTCGTCGGGGGTCACTTGCAAGTACAGCCGCGTAACCTGCGGTGAGCGCATGCTGTAGAGCGCGAAGCCCCGCTCGTGGTAAGCGTAGATCAGCTCGTCGCGAGTGGGTGGATCCTGTGCAAGAATGCCCAGCCAGGCGAAGGGATACGCCCGCTCGAAAATCGAAAATGCTCCCGCCGGGATCGACGGCCGGCACACGCCGTGAAAGCCGTCGCAACCTGCGATCGCGTCGCAATAGAGCTCCACCTCCTCGCCATTGCTTCGAAAAAGAATGCGCGGCGCAGATGATTCGATGTCGTGCAGCGTGACGGATTCGACCTCGAAGACCAGTTCTCCGCAGGCAGCAAGTCTCGCCTTGATCAGATCCTTGACCACTTCCTGCTGGCCATAGACCGTAATCGATTTTCCACCGGAGAGCCTGGTCAGGTCTATTCGATGCCCGGCGCCGCCGAACCGCAACTCGATGCCGTGATGGACGAGACCTTCCTTCTGTAACCGCTCACCGACACCGGCTGCAATCAGCAGATCGACAGTCCCCTGCTCCAGGACGCCGGCGCGTACGCGCTGCTCGATGTAATCGCGGGAGCGGTTCTCCAAGATGACCGATTCGATGCTATGCCGATGCAGCAGACGAGCTAGTAGCAACCCTGCCGGTCCAGCGCCGACGATGCCGACCTGCGTTCGCTTGCTGATCATCGGCAGACTCAGAGTCGGGTGCGGCACGATCGGTAGCGCGCGGTACGCGCTACCGATCATCTACGCTGGATGAATCGCTCTAGTCTGAGCCGTTGAGCTTCCCGCAGAAGAAGCTCGACGCGAGGTTCGGGTCACCCGTTCCATTCCAGACGGCGAACGTCGGGTACGGGCACAGCGGCCGGCTCTGCGTGACGACGCCGCCGGACGTCTTCGTGACCAGGATGGTGTCGGGCGCCTGACCGTGCTCGACCCAGTTGACCACCGCGTCGAACAGCGCTTGCGGTTGTGGACCGCTTCCGCCACCGCAGTGCCCGACGCCGGGCGCCATGAACAGGCGGGCGAATTGCTGAGTCTGCGCGTAGCCGCCGCCGAGCGCTTGCGTGACACGGTCGTAATAGTCGATGCTGCCCTGCGGTACGATGAGCTGATCGGCGAAGCCGTGCCACATCACGAGCTTGGCGCCGTGATCACGAAAAGTCGCGAGGTTCGGATTATCGGACGCCATGATCGGTCCCACTTGCGCCACGGTATCCCTGAAGAACTGAAGAGTGTTTCCGTAGGTCAGCGTGTGGAAGTTCCAGGCGGGATCGAAATAGACCCAGTATTGCGGCTGCGCGACGGCGATCGAGAAGGGCGTCGTGCCGCCGATCAGATTTCGCGTGGCGAATTCAGGCACCGGGCACGCGCCGCCGCTGAAGCCCGGCGCGCAACTGACGGGTCCTTGCCACATCTTGTCGATCGCCGACGCTTCGGTGGGAGTGAGGCAAGTCAGATCGCTCGCCGTGCAAGTGGCGCGCGTGATCGTCGGATCCGCCGCCGCGCTGTAGTGGCACTGCCGCGGATCGGTGAGAACGCCATCCTGCACCTCCAGCGGGTTGCCGCACGCCTTGATCGCCTGGCTCGTGGCCAAGTTCTCCTTCGCGGCCAGCGTCGCGGCAACACCGCCGCCGATGAGTCCTCCGTTGTCCATATACTGGACCACCTGATACCAGATCTGCCCAGCCTGGAAGCGATCCCAGTGGATCGCCGACGCGCCGGCCAGGATCCCGTCGTAG
>VBCY01000021.1 GCA_005882995.1 Betaproteobacteria bacterium | reverse complement strand
TCGGCGCACCCAATCAGCTCTTTCATAACAACTGCGATGGAACCTTCACCGATGTGACGGCAAGAGCGGGCGTCGCAGGGAGCGGCAAGTGGGGGGCAAGCGCAACATTCTTCGATTATGATCGCGACGGCTTTCTCGATCTCTATGTCACCAACTACGTCGATTACCGAATCGAGAATAATCAGAAGTGCTATGCGAGCACGAGCGCACGCGACTACTGTGCACCCTCGGCATACAAGCCCGTCCCCGGTATCCTCTACCACAACCGTGGTGACGGCACCTTCGAAGACGTCTCGGTAAAGTCGGGCATTACCCGTGCGTACGGGGCAGGATTGGGCGTCGTCGCCGCCGACCTGAACGGCGACGGCTGGCCGGACATCTACGTCGCCAATGACGGTAATCCGAATCAGCTGTGGATCAACCAGAAAGACGGCACTTTCAAGAACGAGGCCGATATGCGCGGAAGCGCAGTCAACGCCGACGGAGTGGCCGAAGCGGGAATGGGGGTCGATATCGCCGATTTCGACGGTAACGGCACCGAAGATATTTTTCTGACTCACCTAACCCGCGAGAAAAGCACGCTGTTCTTCAATCGGGGCGAGGGGTATTTCGAGGATCGCAGCGTCGAAGTGGGCGTCGCGGCGCCGAGCATTCCCTTCACGGGCTTCGGCACCGTGTTCTTCGACTATGACAACGATGGCTGGCTCGATATCGTCGCCGCCAACGGTGCGGTGCACC
Organism: Betaproteobacteria bacterium; assembly: GCA_005882995.1. Lineage (GTDB taxonomy): Bacteria > Pseudomonadota > Gammaproteobacteria > Burkholderiales > Casimicrobiaceae > PALSA-1003. The sequence goes on along the minus strand of VBCY01000021.1, from coordinate 4,526 downwards.
TGATCGAAGAACTGAAAACGTCGCAGGATCCCTATCCGCTGCAACAGAAGAACCAGCTATTCCACAATCTCGGCAACGGCCGGTTTGCAGACGTTACCGCATCAGCGGGTGATGTTTTCCAGTCACTTGCGGTAGGGCGAGGTCTCGCGGCCGGCGATCTGGACAATGACGGCGGCACCGATCTCGTGATCAGCAACAACAACGGTCCTTTGCGCGTGATCTTGAACAAGCTGGGTCCTGCAAAACCATGGCTCGGTTTACGTTTGCTCACCGGCAAACGTGACGCATATGGGGCAAAGGTCGAGATAAGAAGAGCCGGTATGCCGACTTTGTGGCGTCGTGTTCGCGCCGACGGAAGCTACCTTTCCGCGAACGACCCGCGCATCCTGGTCGGGCTTGGCGACGTGTCGAAGATCGACAGCCTGACCGTTCACTGGCCGGACGGCAAGCAAGAAGCGTTTACGCTTCCGCCGACCCGGCAATATACGACGCTCATCGAGGGTTCAGGCCTCAAAGAGGGCGGCAAATGACCGAGCTGTGGCATTGGTCGCTGATCCGGCTGCTGATCAGCCTGTGCGTCATCGCCAGCGTCGCGTCGTGCAGCGAACCCGCGCGTCCGCTGTTGCCGATTCCGCCGCCGAATACGGCCGATCTGGAGCCATCGGTGCGCGCAGCGATTGCTCGGACGCAAGCACAATTCGACCAAATCGCTGGCGCGAAGCCCGACGCTGCCGAACTGGCCAATGCGTATGGCGAGCTCGCGATGACGTATCACGCTCACGGCATGGTTCCTTCCGCAGAAGCCGCTTATCTCGACGCACGCTCACTCGCTCCACGCGACAAACGATGGCCCTATCTTCTCGGCCATCTCTATAACGACGCGGGTCGTCTTCCCGAGGCCATCCCCGCATTCGAGGCGGCGCTCAAGATCGAGTCCAGCGACGCGCCGACGCTTCTCTCTTTGGGAGAGGCTTATCTTCAGCATGGCGACTTTGACAAGGCGGAAACGATGTACAAGCGGCTCGAATCCAACCCCGATGCACGCGCCGCCGCAATGACTGGACTCGGCAAACTGGCGCTGGCGAAACATCGATACAAGGAAGCCGTCGACTATCTCGAAGGTGCCCTAAGCTTGTCACCCGGATCGAGCCGGCTGAGGCAGCCTTTGGCAACGGCCTATCAGGCGCTTGGAGAAACTGCAAAGGCGCAGCAAAATCTTCGCCAGTACTCGGTCGACGGCGCCGAACCCGAGGTCGCTGATCCACTTGCGGATGCGCTTGGCGCCAAAGTAGCTGCCTCCCGTGTGCTGCTTCGTCGCGGGCAGCGCTTCGGAAAGGCGGGTCGATTCGACCTGGCGGAGCCTGCATTTCGCGCCGCTGTTGAGGCCGATCCCGACAACGGCGAAGCTCTCGCGAATCTTGGGATCTCGCTTGCCAACCTCGGGCGCCTCGATGAGGCTGAGCGCAGTCTCAGGGAATCGCTCAAGAAGGACGACTCGCTTGCACTGGCGCACTTCAGCCTTGGTGTGGTCCTGGATCGCCAAGGGCTCGACCAGACGGCCGCGGCAGAGTACACAGCCGCGGTCGATCGCGATCCGTCGAATATCCAGGCGAGGGTTTACCTTGCCGACCTCAGGATGAGAATGGGTCTTAGTGAAGAGGCAGCCAGGCTCTATACGCAAGCCTTGGAACGATCGCCAAACTCGCCCAGGCTGGAGCTATCGCTCGCGTTCGCCAACATTAGGGCAGGGCAATTCAATCAGGCTCGCAAGGTGCTCGAAGCTGCTCTGAAGGAGCAGCCCGGCAATCCGGAGATTATCAATACCCTCGCGCGCGTTCTCGCCACGGCTCCCTCGGCTCCGGTGCGGGACGGGCAACGCGCACTGGAACTCTCGAAGGCACTGTTTGAATCGACCAAGAGTCCGGAGGTGGGACAGACCTACGCCATGGCGCTGGCTGAAACCGGACGCTTCGACCAAGCGGCAGTGCTGCAACGGGAAACAATTATTGTGTTCGAGCACACGCGCGGGGGAGCGCAAAATAAGCCGTTTCTCGAGCGTAATCTCGCGCAGTACCTGCAACGAAAGGCGACAAGGCAAGGTTGGGCGGCGGACGACCCGGTATTCCGGCCGCGCAGTCCTGCCGCTCAACTTGCTAAGGCGCCTTCTTGATCCGAATTTCCCGGTCCACCTCGGGCGCCGCGATATCCTGGATTGTTCCGTCGGTCCAATGCACGGTGAGCCGGTCGATCTTTTCCGACTTGCCGATCCCGAAGGTCAGCGTTCGCTCAACCTGTGACAAGTAGCCGCGAGTGGGCATGACCTGCTGCCGTTGCGTGACACCTGCAGCGTTTAGCTCTACCCAAGAGCCGATCGCATCGCGATTGACCTTGCCAGCACCTTCCAGTCGCAGGCGCAACCAATGGTTGCCGCTGTGCTGGTCGTTGCGAAGGATGAGCGGAGCCGCTCCGATCTGTGTCACGACGAGATCGAGGCTGCCATTACCGACGAGATCGGCATAAACCGCACCGCGGCCGACGACGGGCGTGGCCAGCGCTCCAAGTTGTTCCGCCGGAACTTCGGCGAAAGCGTGCTCGCAAGCAGCTCCGCAATTCCAGAACAACTTCATCGGCTGGGCATAGTGCTGGCTTGATTGCACCTTGTTGATCTGGTCTTCGATGTGGCCGTTGACATGAAAGAGGTCGGGTCGACTGTCAAGATCATAGTCAAAAAAGAGCACTCCAAAGGTCAGTGCCAGACGTGTCGCGGGCCCGATGCCTTCCACAATGGCCTGGTCCTCGAACCTTGGGACCGCGCCGCCACCGACGTACAGCGCCGACATTTCGTTGGCGAAGTTCCCGATGTTGATGGCGAGATCCTGATCGTTGCGATAGTAAGCCCCGTCGATGCCCATTGCACCGCGAGCGTTTCCGTTCACATCGTAGGCAATGCCGCTCTCCGCGCCCACTTCCTTGAATGTGCCATCGTGCTGATTCAGGAACAGGAAATTGCGAACGGTGTCGTTGGCCACCACAAGATCGATCCAGCCATCTCCATTGATATCGATTGGCAATACGCCGAGCGACTTCGCGATCGGGTTCCCCGTGGCGGGATTGACCACATGCATCCCAGTCTTTTCGCTGACATCCGAGAACGTTCCATCTCCATTGTTCCTGAACAGGCGGGGCGATGTGCCCTCGAAAGCGTTGGGTGGCCCATACGCACGGCCGATGCCGATCATACGAAAGTCCATGGCGCGATCGATGTCCGGAGACCATCGTACGTAACGACATACGAAGAGATCCAGCAAGCCATCGTTGTCGAAGTCGATAAAAGCCGCGCACGAATTCCAATCCTCCTTTCCTGAAGCGATACCGGACTTTCGAGTGACGTCCTCGAAGCGTCCCGTGCCGCCAAGGTTGCGCAGGAGTCGGATTCCTCCGATGCCGGTGACGACGATGTCGTCGAAGCCATCGTTGTCGAAGTCGCCGATTGCCACGCCCATCCCGTACAGGTTTACAGTTTCGAGACCGGAGCCCTCGGTTGCCTCATGAAAGTGACCGTGACCATCGTTGCGGTAAAGCCTGAGCGTCGGGCGCCGAGGTCCGAGCGATTTCCACGGCCAGTCGCCGGAATCGACGAAAAGCAGGTCAGCACGGCTGTTGTTGGCGACGTCGATGACAGCAATCCCACCGCCCATCGTCTCGGGCAGCAATTTCTCGCCGTACGCGCCGTTGTGATGCACGAAGTCGATGCCCGACGCTTTGGTCACGTCGGTAAACCGCGCCGCTGGAATGGCGACCGGCGTTCGGGCCGGCGTCGCGGGTGCTTCGACCTTGGTTTCCGTGAATGCGGGCTTGTCTTTTGGGAGTCGCGTGACACCATAGGTTACCAGCCCAGCCAAGCCAGCCGCGACGAGGACCCACATTGAGCGCCGAAATGCGACGCCGATGCGGCGATCGTCCGCGTCGACGTATTCGTCGACGCTCTCCTCACCGCGAGCCGGTGCGCGGTCGTTCATCGCTTTCATCCGCGGCGATATGCACCTCGGCTTTGAGGATCGGGCCCACGTCGCTCGTGTAGCGTCCCTCGCGTTGCAAGTCATAGATCACCACCGGCTCGGCTGCATGATTTGCGGCCGGGTTCCTCATGCGGTGCAACGCGACCGTGGTATCACGTGCGTTGTCATCGGGTTTGTAGCGGGTATAGAGCGCGCGCTCGTCTGCCGCTCGTTTTCCATCGCCAAGGTCGCCGTAGATAAGGGCGAGGTTGTAATGGGCCGCCAAGTCCTCCGAATCGAACGTAAGTGTCTTCTCGAACCACGATGCCGCTTCCCGCAGGATCTTCTCGCGTTGCGCGCGGCGGTCTGGGCCACGCTCTTCCTTCGCGCGCTCCATCAGCGTCTGGCCGAGTTCGTCGAGTGCGGTGTAGTCCTTGCTGAAGTCGAATTCACGCTTCCTGGCCTCGGCGAAGTTGGTGGCGATGACGTCCTTGAAATTGCGAATGGCCGCATCGAGCCGACCATTCT
>VBCY01000182.1:21149-35738 GCA_005882995.1 Betaproteobacteria bacterium | reverse complement strand
ACATCTGCGCGGGCGCGAATACGAAACAGTGAATAGACGAGTCGTCATGTCTCCTCCTGTCAACAGTCGGAGAAGACACTGGACTATGTTCAGCGATTACCGCGCAAGATGGCTACAGGTGGGGCTAACGAGGCGTAACTGGGCATAGTCCGGAACCGTGGATAGTGCCGTCTATGCGCAGCTGAGCATAGGAGGCACACCTGGGCAAGCTGGCACGTGCAAAACGGCACACCTCTCTATGCCTTGCGGGAAATGGGTGGCTGGGCTTCGACAGAGATGGTGCGCCGTTACGCGCATCTTGCTGCGGACCACTTGGCGCCTTTTGCGGAACGCCTCAGTGCGTTGCGTGCCGTGGAAACGAAAAGTTACGGCACAACTACATCACAGCCCGCAAATTGAAAGGGCTCGCATCGCTGCAAGCCCTTGAATATTTGGTTGCGGGGGGCCGATTTGGAGCCCATTTACGCGTCCCGCTTGATGCAAACGCCCGCTGGGATGCCGCCTAAAATCGCGGACTCGCGCTCGACACAGAACGGTTCAGGCAGGTTGGTCGATAGAACGATGCCTTGGGCAGCGTTGACATGCCCGCGAGAGAAAGCTCACCGGAAAGCAGACCTCCAACGCCGCAATCGACCGAGGCTGTGCTCACACGATCGATTGCTGCAACGGCAGAGTGAACGCAAAGGTCGAACCGGTCCCGACCTGACTTGTTACCCAAATCTTTCCGCCGTGGAGCGCGATGAACCTCCGGGAGATAGCGAGTCCCAGCCCGGTGCCTTCCACTTTCTTCGAAGCCGGTCCGACTTGCCTGAACTCCTCGAACACCGCTTCCTGATCCTCCGGGGAAATGCCGACCCCGGTGTCTGTCACTGAAATCTCCGCTACGCCATCATTCACAGCCGCTCGCACGTCAATCTTTCCGCCCTCTGGCGTGAACTTCAGTGCGTTCGATAAGAGATTGAGAAGGACTTGCTTCACCTTCCGCGCGTCTGCGCGAATCGATCCGAGGCGCTCGTCGATCGCGCGCCCAAGCGTGATTCCCTGCCGGACTGCCCGCTCTCGCACCAGCATCACCGTTTGCTCGATGGTGCTGGGCAGATTGAAATCGCTGAACTCTAACTCCATCCGTCCCGCTTCGATCTTGGAGAGGTCGAGGATGTCGTTAATCAGAGACAGGAGATGCTGTCCCGACTGAAGAATGTCTCCGATGTACTCGGCTTGTTTCTCGTTGATCTCCCCGAACATGCGCTCGGATAGGACTTCCGAGAAGCCGATGATCGCGTTGAGCGGCGTGCGCAGCTCATGCGACATGTTGGCCAGGAATTCAGACTTGTGCTGGTTGGCCGTTTCGACCTGCTTGTACAGCCGGCCGAGCTCCGCACTGGTTCGGTTCAGGCTCGCGGCGAGCTCGCCCAACTCGTCGCGGTTGGGAACGTCGACCCGCTTGGCGAAATCCCCGGACGCAAGCTCGCCGAACCGCACATCCATCGCCTGCACAGGACCGATCAGCGACCATGAGATGGCGTAGCCTAAAGCCAGCGCGAGAAGCATGCTGCCGATCGCAAAGCCGATGACGAGGCGCCGCGATGCAGCGAAGCGCTCATGGCTCTCGTCGATTCCGGCAACCATGTCGGCTTCAGCCTTGTTTACCAGCTCGTTGGTCAGCCGCTCGAGGCGATCTGCGATCGGTCCCGCCTTGCCGGTCTGCAGCGCGTGCGCCTCTGCCGTCTTCCCTTTCCGGATAAGCTCGATCACCTCGCCGACCACAGCGGTGAACGATTCATAATCGGCCCGCACTTGAGTCAGAATCTCCACTTCATTCTTTGCAACGAACTGCAGCCGGTCGAGGTCGTAGCCGAACTGTCCAAGCTGTCGCAGCGTGGATTCGAGGGTCTGCTCGTCCGAGACCAGCAGCGCCGAGGCCACGCTGTAGAGCTGCAGGGTCGTGTCGTGCTGGATCTGCCGGTAGGCGGCGATCTTGCGCTGAAGTTGGACAAGGTCTTCCGCGTCGCGGGTGACGCGAGCCAGCTCCGATACGCTGACCGCCCCGATGACCAACAGCAGGCCGACGATCGCTAGGAAGGCCACGAAGAGCTTCCCACGGATCGACGCAGGAGCGCGCGCGACCGCATAGGGCAGCCATCGCAGAAGAGGCGTCTTCACTCGCGCAGGAGCGACCGCAGATCCCGCAGCATCTCGTCGGGGTTGAAGCGGTAGCCGAGGTATTGCACCCTGATCCGGCCCTGGCGGTCGACAAGCGAGGTCAGGAACAAGTGATCGACGTTGCCGCGCCCGGCACGCCTCGCGTAGGCACCGTAAGCGCGAATCACCTCATCGATCGCTGCCGGAGAGCCGGTGAGGAAGCTCCACCCCGACAGGTTCGCCCCATGTGCTTTCGCGTAACCATGCAACACCGTTGGTGTGTCGACCTCCGGGTCGACGGTGATCGATACGAAACGCACGCGTGCGCCGAAATCAGCCGCCAGCGGCTTTTGCAGCGAAGCCATCTTCGCGGTGAGGAGCGGGCAGGCGTCCGTGCAGGTCGCGTAGATGAAGGTGACGACCGCAACCTTGCCGCGCAGATCGTCGAGCGTAGACCGGGCGCCATCTTGGTCCGTCAGCGCGAATACCGGGGCGGCTCCGACCACGGGCAGGCGCGCATCATCCTTCGCTTGGTGTGCCAACCCATGGGCCGACGCCGCGGCGAGAAGCACGAGGCACAACATCCGAGGAGTTTTGGAGGCGTCCACCATACTGGGGCGCGAGGCAGATCGCGGGATCACGGATGAGACGGATCGGTGGTCGTTTCGAGACCCGGGTAGGCCGACTCCGATATACCGGGCAAGCTCATGAATCCGACGGCTCCGGCCACACGCAGGAATTCCTGGCGGCTCCATAATATGGCCGTTCTGCGACCGTCGCCAATCGACCCCTCAGCAGCCGTTCATGATTCTCGGAAGCTGACGTACAAACACCGTCGCTAAGCGCCAGTTGGCTGGATGCGGATATTAGGTCCGTGGATTGACAGGGGCCAGCTGCGGACCCGCCCGCTCCCGGACCCCCCTAGCCCTTCAACTCCTTCTTCAATTCGTTGAAGAAGCGCCAGTCGGTGCCCTCGGCGACAAGCTTCTGCGGGCTCGACTTGATCATGCCCGCCTCGCGCAGGCGGAGGGCGTAGAAGCGCACGGTGTCCTCGGGGTTGTACTCCCGCCACTTGCCGTACGGCAATTCGCGCATCGCCTGTCCCACGTATTGTTCGTTCGTCGCGAGTCCCAGGCCGAGGTACGCCTTCACCGCACGGTCCGGATCAGCGGCGCAAATCTCGCTGGCTTTGAGGATCGCGCGCAGCGCCCGCTTGGCTGCGACTGGATGGCGCTGCACGAACTCTCGATTCGCCGAGATCAGACAGCAGAAGTACTGCGACCAGGGCCGATCCTTGGCGCTGTTGAGAAGTACTTGGCCTACACCCTTGGCCCGGAGTTCCTGTGCATCCGGCGGGAATGCAAGCATGGCGTCGATGCGCTCTTCGGCGAGCGCCTGTTTCGACTCGGCGATGGGCGAAAAGCTCCAGTTGATATCTCGAGTCGGATCCAGCCCGACGGAAGTGGCAATGCTGGCCAGGAAGATGTGAGGAGCAGACCCCGGACCAAGAACCGCAACGGTCTTTCCCTTCAATTCGGTGATCTTGCGCACGCGGTTGGTCGCGACCAGCTCGAAGCAGCCCACGTGAACGCCTCCGAGCAGCACGATGGGGAACCCACTGTCGATCGCAACCGCAAGCGGTCCCGCGAAGTTCATCACGATGTCGATGCGTCCTTCGCCGAGTGCCTGCGCGCCGGGAACGCCGCCGATGGCGACAGCCTTGTCCGTGACGTATTCGACGTCCGTGAATCCCTCGGAGCGAAGCAGTTCCGCAGCCACGTACTGCGGACTAAGACAGGCTGTGGACACCTTCCCGATGCGAATGCGCGTCGTCTCGGGAGGCGGCTCGGCGAAAGCCGTTCGCGATGGCAATCCCAGGAGGCTGCCCACGCCGGCGGCACCCACGGCCCCCATCCATCTGCGACGATTACGGTTCATCGTGCCTCCCGTTCCCCGAGTACGCGCAGGGACCTACGCGCCCGATCACGCCTTGAGTTCGCGCTTAAGCTCGTTGAGAAATCGCCAATCCGTCCCCTGCGCGATGATCTTCTGGGGAGTGGTCTTGATCATCCCGGCTTCGTGGAGCCGGAGGGCGTAGAACCGCACCGTGTCCTCGGCGTCGATTCGGGCGATGCGCTCCGGCTCCTGCGCGCACAGCGCGTTCGCCTTCAGCAGGGCGCGCACGGCGCGCTTGGTGGCGACGGGGTGCTTGCGCACGAAGCCCGCGTTACTGGCCAGCATGCAGCAGAAGTACTGGGACCACGGCCGGTCCGTCGTCGTGTTGATCACGACATGGCCGATCTGCCGCGCGCGAAGCTCCTGGGGCTCGGGCGGGAAGCCCATCATCGCGTCGATCTTGCCCTCCGCCAGCAGTTGGATCGCCTCCGCCGTGGCTGGGGTCACGAACGTGATGTCACTGCGCGGGTCCAGCCCGACGTACGCGGCCATGCTGACCACGACCATGTGATGGCTCGTCCCCATACCCGGCACTGCCACGGTCTTGCCCTTGAGGTCTTTCACGGAGCGGATGCGCTCGGTCGCGAAGAGCTCGAAGCAGCCCGCATGGGTACCGGTCAGGATCACGAGCGGGTCCCCCGCATCGAGCCGCAGGATGAACTGCCCGGCAAGGCCGGTATTGATGTCGGCCTCGCCAGCCGCTAGGGCGAGGTAGGGTCCCTTGGCGGTCTTGATATATTGGACGTCAGTAAACCCTTCGAGCCGCAGGAGTTCGTCCGCAACGAACTGCGGCGCAAAGCATAGGACGGGATCGTGCGCCAGCCGCAACCGCGTCGTCTCGGGCGGCGGCTCCGCTGTGGCGCGTCTGGGGGAGAAGCCCAAGAGCCCTGCCGTTCCCACCAGCGTCACTCCCCCCAGAAACCGCCGCCGGCTGATCGGTCGAGCATGACTGTGCATGGGACCCTCCCTTGCAGATGCGGTTTTTCAACGGTATAGGCCGATCAGCGAAGTTCACGAACGTCAGCTTCTCTGTCGGGGAGCGGCGGATCGCGCGCGTGGTGCTTGAACAGCGTGGTGCGACGCCATCCGACATTGCTTGTCGGATCGAATGCAGGCCCGGACACCGTTGGGTGTTGGCGGGTTAAGCCGCGCTTTTTGCTTCGCTTATCGGGTTGTCGGCTGCGATCCAAAGGGTCACCATGGGGTGGTGCTGACGTCGGAAAGCCCCGGTTTTACTCGACTATTTCGGCTGTACGGCGAATGGAAACAGCAGGATCATCGTTTTCACTTGTGCAGGGAGCTAGCTCTCCTGGCCGTCCGTTGCGAGCGGCGAAGGCAAGCCCGTAGCTATCGCAGCGATCCATCCGGATCGAGTACACGTATGCTGCCACGTGCGATTGGCAAGCCGCAGAGGGAAGTCGCAGCACCGTAGAGCGCGAAGTCAAGCCCGTATTGCTTCGTGCGCGCCTTTAAGGCGCTGCGGGTAAGGGAAGGCGCAGGGAGTTTTCAAGACTGCGCGGGCGTCGCGAGACGCCGGAGAGTAGCAAGGGCCGTCCCCAAGACGGTCGGAGAGAAGTTTTCGCCGCCCGCGAGACGGTGGAGTCGAAAGTAGGCCAACCTCAAGGTGGCTTGTCAGCAGACATCCCGCGAGGGGTGGCTCGGTGTTTCGTGCTTGATGCGAGCGCCGGGTTCTTCTAGAGAGACCGAGGAACGTTGTCATTGCTTCGGTCGTGGACGCGAAAGCGTCTGGAGAGGCGTAGCGGTCCTGCGCTCAACGCAGGATCGGTACGCCGAGTGCAACGCCGTGACGCGCGCCCATGAGGCCGCCACGGCGTTCGCGAATGTCGATGCGATAGCGCCTGTAGAGCAGCGCAGGGGCTCGCCCGCCATCGCCTGAACACGACCCCGAGAGCGCCGCCACGGAGCGGTGTGTGATGCGCGCGGCTTGACGCCGCTCGTGCGAGGTGAGCCAGCGAGCTCGCCGAGCGCGAAGTGGCGTTCGGCCGCTACGCTCACGGCACCGCACGCTCGCACGCGATGCGCGTCGTTACTGCGGGCAACCGCACGCAGTGACGTACGCGCGTATCCACCGCCGGCGCACCCTGCACACGACATCGCTTCGCGTGACGCAGGGTTTCGATGTGCGTGACGGCCGCCTGGAGCGCCCGCCACGCTCTGCAAGCCGGGAAGTGCAACGCCTCCCGACGAATGATTCGCGTAACGGATCGAGAAGTAACGACGCGCCTTAACGGCGCTCCGTCGAGTCTTGGGTGAATGACTCGTCAGCTTTGCAGGGAGTGCAACGCTCCCCGCCGAATGATTCCCGTAAGGGATCAACGTCCGCGCCTTAACGGCGCCCCTTCGAGCCCTGGGTTAATTGGCTCTCGCGATTCGGCAGTTCCCACCGTGCGGCGCCGGCGAAGCAGTGAAGCAACCGCACGAAACGGGCTGTGGTGTCCCGTGCTCGATTTTCCTCCTGCTGTCGCTACGGCACGGCAGGCGAGCAGAAACACTTACCCGACTGGAACACAACGCCACGACAGCAGCACCGCAGTTCAGCAGGAAGACAGTACGCACGTTTTGCAATCTTGTCAGCGAGGGAAACCGTCATGCGGGACCTGAACTACTCGTTGAAGCAGCTCTGCCGTCGTAACCGCGACGGCAGCTTCGCCACGCAAGCCGATCGGGAGCGAATCCTCGACTTGATCGCCGATCAGCTCTACGAAATGGGCTTTGATCACATGGACGCGCATAGCCTCAAGCCCAAGCACGTTGAGAAGCTCGTCGAGCGCTGGCTCGCCGAAGAGCTCGCGCCGGGCACGATCAAGAATCGCATGACGCAGCTTCGCTGGTGGGCCGAGAAGGTCGGTAAGCAGAACGTCGTCGCGCGCACCAATGCGGCGTACGGCATTCCGGACCGAGTCTATGTCACGAACCGGTCGAAGGCGAAGGCGCTCGACGTTGCTCAGCTCGCGCAGATTCGAGACCCGTACGTCCGCGTGTCGCTCCGCCTGCAGGCCGAGCTGGGGCTGCGGCGCGCGGAGTCGATCAAGATCATTCCGAAATGGGCCGATGGAGGCGACAAACTCGTTCTCAAGGACTCCTGGTGCAAGGGCGGCCGTGAGCGCGAGATCCCAATCCTGCGGCTCGAACAGCGGCAGGTTATCGAAGAGGCGATGGCATTGGCCAACGGCGAGAGCCTCGTCGCGCCGGGCTACGCGAAGTATTCGGACTATCTGAAGCACTTCCGCTACGAATGCGAGCGCGTCGGCATCCACGGCGTCCACGGACACCGCCATTTCTACGCGCAAGCGCGCTACCAGGAGCTCGCCGGCTGAACGTGTGCCGCGGGCGGCGGCCCGACGCGAAAGCAGCTCACCGCAAAACAGCGTGAGGTCGATCGCGAGGTCCGCCTGATCATCAGCCGCGAGATGGGGCACGGAAGGACACAGATCGTCGCGGTTTACTGCGGTCGCTAGGCCGTGCACACGTTCGTTTACCGGCTCGCGGCATCGTGCTCCTCGAATCGCTGTCGCGCCTTTCACGCGACATCGGCGAGCAGGATCGCGCGGTGAAGCGCATCGAGCATCGATCGGTCCGCATCGTCGGCGTGTCGGACGCGTATGACTCGCTCGCTCGCTTCCGGCCGCAAGGTATTGCGCGTCGCGCGCGGGCTCGTCAACGAGCTCTATCTCGACGACTTGCGGGCACAGGTGCACCGCACGCTCGCCGCCAAGGCCTCGCGTGGCCGGCATGTTGCCGGCCGGTCGTACGGCTACACGAGCGAGCAGGACGGCAACGATCGGCGCCTCGTGATCGTGCCCGAGCAGGCTGCAATCGTGCGGGAGATCTTCGACCGCTACGGCGCCGGCGAATCGTGCCAGCGCATCGCGGCGGATCTGAACACACGGGGCATCCAAGGGCCGCGCGGAGGTACATGGAGCGTGTCAGCGCTCTACGGTTCACCCGACAAGGGCGCAGGCATTCTGAACAACGAGCTCTACATCGGACGTGTGGTGTGGAATCGTTCGCAATGGATCAAGCATCCTGAAACCGGTAAGCGCGAGCGCATGATCCGCCCAAGATCCGAGTGGCTCGTTGCCGAGCAGCCGGAATTGCGCATCGTCGACGACTCGGCGTGGCAGCGAGTACGTGGCCGTTTTGGCGACAAGCATGGCGAGCGCAGGACACGCGGCGACACCCGCGGACCCTTTTCGGCGGACTGCTCCGATGCGGCTGTTGCGGTGGCAGCATGATCGCGGTCAGCGCCTACCAGTATGGCTGCGCAGCGCGCAAGGATCGTGGCGCGGCGGTCTGTCGTGGTATGTATGCGTCCCGTCGCACGACGGATGCGCAGCTGCTGGCGGCCGTTCGTGGATCGCTCGCTGACGGCAAATCCATCAGCCAGGCGCGCGAAATCATTGCCAGCGCCTTGAACGCGGCCCGGGACGATAGCTCAGGCGTCGAGGCGCGCAAACGCGCTCTGCAGCGCGAAATTCGCAACCTAACGGACGCGATTGCGCAAGTCGGACTCTCTGATGCGTTGCGGGAGCGCCTCGTTACCGCCGAGACCGAACTCAAGGGGCTGCAGCGCCGCGCCGCTAACGGCGTCCTGCCCACCGTTGACGCGGTGCTCGAGACCTATCGCTCGATGCTGCTGCGAATCAGCGACGCGCTCGCCGAGGACGTCGAGCGCGCCCGTGTGGCCCTCGCGCAGGTGCTCGGCACGGTCACCGTCCGGAACACCGACGAAGGGCTATGGGCAGAAGTGGAAACGCGCCCCGAAGCCGTGTTGCTCTCGGCGGGGGGCGCGTTGTCTCTGGGTTTGGTTGCGGGGGTGCGATTCGTGAAATGGAATCACTGCAAATTCAAAGGCGTTCCATTCGCATCGTGGACCTCCCTTCCCCGCCCGGCGCGCTTCTTTTATGAAAAGTGAAGCCTGGTTCGGGCCAATTTGCCGGTTGGGTTCTGCTTAGGCCGATGGCCTGATCAACCGCAGATCAGTCTCGATGGTTGGCTTCCCGACCTTGATTCGCTTGAAGTCCGGATGCAGCGTATTGAGCAGATAGTTCTACTCCGCTGGCACGGTTGCACTGACGGGATCTTGTTGCGCGACTTGGTCGCGTGCTGCTCGCGTGGCCCTTTGCCGTGCTGGCGCACCGACCGGCCAGCCCGGTGATCGGGTTTCTGGAAACTGATTCTGCTGACAACCGTGCGCAACTCGTAGAAGCGTTCCGCCAAGTCCTCAAAGAGGGCGGCTATGTCGAAGGCAGAGACGTCAAGATCGAATACCGCTGGGTCGAGGGACGCTATGACGCGTGGCGGGTCTGGCCGCAGATCTTGTTAGTCGGAAAGTCGCGGTTATTGTCGCTGCCGGTGGACTGGAGTCGGCGGGCTTGGCTACGTTAGCCTGTATCTGCGCGGATGAAGGCCTGCCTATTCGGCCTTCGATTCAGCGCTCGCACCGCGTTCAGCAGATGCGGTACTGTTGCCAATTTCCGATCTCATTCGCAGGCATGCTGTTGCGATCATGCACGGAGCGAGCGAGATCCCACTTCCAGACGTGCGGGCACATGATCAGTGGCAGCGCTTGCTCGATCGACTTGTCCAGGTGAGCAAGGCAAAGACTAGCAGCCAACCCTAGAGCAGCAACGGAATCATTCTCTTCCAGCACGTTGTGGAAGACCACGGCGAAATCATCCCCAACGTCGATACGTTCGAGCGCCCAGAACTCAAGCGCCATCAAGGCGCACTGATTGGCGTGGTTCCCCCAAGAACCGCGGAACCATAGGTAGACTTGGGCATCCCCCAAAAGACCTGCTTGAGTCTTTTCCAGCGACTGAAGGAGGCCACGCGAAACCAACCTCAGGACCAGTCGAAATTCGCGCCTGCGCGGTCATTGAGAGCCGACACTCACCTGCATGCGCGAGATGGTTCGCGCGGCGCTTGTTTAGGGCCATGAACATTGCGGCGACGCAATTTTTTCCAAGACGAGGGAGGAAGCCGAAACTACAATTACCGCGCCGGTTCTTCAATGCGTCGTGCCACACATTCGAGCCAAACGCCATCCAGCAGGAGGACCACATGAACGTTCCGAATAGAATCACCTGGGCAACGACGAAGCGATCGATGACGCTGCTGTGCTCCCTGGTCGTTGGCATCGGCCTTGCGGCATGTGGAGGCGGCGGAGGCGGCGGCTCGAACAATGCGCCAGCGAGCGCTGCATTTCAAGTCGGGACGACGATCTCCGATGCGAATCTGCCGCCCGAGCCGAAGCTGCCGACCAACGCTCAGGTGTGTGCAACGATCGAGGCGAGCAACAACCTGGTGACTCGCCCCGATGGCGCGTTGCCTCCGGAATCCGATCCGTCGATACCTGGCGTCGGGGTGGCGGTCGATCAGGCGAGGGTGAATCCCGACCAGGCGCGCATCCAGGCGGCGCTCGACGCCTGCGGCGCAGCCGTCGATGCCGAGGTTGGTGCTGCGATCGCCGATGCCGACGCTGCGGCTAGCGCAGCGCAGGCTGCCGCGGCCGTGCCGAACAAGAACATTGCCGGTGCATCCGGCGAGGAACTCGCAAAGCCGCAATACCGAGCGACTAAGTTCGCCGTGCGGCTGGTTGTGAACCGCAATGGTCCGGGGAATGCCTTCATCAGCGGGCCGCTGACGTTGCCGTCCGGCGTCACGTTATGGATCGACAGCGGCGTGACGCTCATGGCCACGCGTGACGTCATCGCCTATTCGCCCAACAAGGGCGGCCCGTATTGCGCCAACACAGCAGTGAGCGCAACCAGGGCCGGCAGCTCAGGCAACTGCAGGGCGCTGATCAGCGGCGACAACCTGGTCAATTCCGCCGTGGTGGGCGATGGCGCCATCGATGGTCGCGGCTACGCGGAGATCGTCACGAGCGACAAGTTGTATCCCATCATGAAGGTCGACATGACCTGCTCGAACACGTACGTCGCGTACGCGAGCGCGAGCCAGGCATCGGACGGAACGCCGTGCGACAACGGCGGTACGCTCGTCGAGTCGAGGTCTCCTGTTCGCAACATGACATGGTGGGATCTGGCGTACCTGGCCAACATCGTGCAAAACGGCACGACGGGTACTGCGTCGCAGTCGAACCCTCGGCTCATGGTGTTCAACTACGCCAAGAATCTGACGCTGTACCGCGTCACGCTGAACAACAGCCCGAATTTTCACGTGGTGCCGAGCGGGATCGACGGCCTCACCGTCTGGGGCGTTAAGCTGCAGACGCCGTCCCTCGCGGCATTCGCCAATCCGGCCGGCAACGGGAACCCCCTCTTTACCGGCGAAACCTTCAATGCGGACAATGTCAAGAACACCGACGCATTCGACCCGGGCTCGGCATCCAGGCCAATATCGGCAAAACTGACCACCGGCAGCGCGACGACCTCCGCGCGAGCGATCTCGTTCGATGGCTACCTCAAGAACGTCGCCTTCGCCTTCGATTACGTCAGCACAGGGGACGACGACATCGTCCTGAAGGGCGCGAACAACCCCAGCCCGTCCGGTTCCGGCCTGCCGGGAGTCGATGGAGACCGGGATGTTCATTCCGACCGCAAATGGGGCATCATCATCGCGCACAACCATATCTACTGGGGCCATGGCATTTCAGTGGGCTCGGAGACGAATGCCGGCGTTCGCAACGTGCATGTGTATGACAACAGTTTCAACGGCTCGGAAGAAGCCTTGCGGATCAAGTCCGACTATGCACGGGGCGGTGAGGTCAGCAACTTCTACTACGACAACATCTGCATTCGCAACACGACCAATGCGCTGCTGTTCACGCCGTACTACAGCACCAGGCCTCTGCCCGCGGGCGGGCCATTGGTTCCCAATTTCCACGACATCTTCCTGAACAACGTCAGCATTCAGGGCAAGACCGCGGCGAAGCTGCAAGGCTTCGCCGCGAATACCGGCGGTTTCAATATTCCGCAGTATCCGCTGGTGATGACACTGAACAACGTGGTCACGGATTCACCCGGAAGCGCGGATGTGATCGCGTCGGACGCGAATCTCACGCTCACGGGTATGGTCAACCTCCCGATCTTCGCGTCGACTGCCAGTCGTGTCGTCGTGAATGGCACCGCCACGCAGGCCGCCGATGCGACGATGGTGCTCGATTGCAGCCGAGCATTCGCGGACTTCCCATCGCCTACGAGCCCCTTCGGCACCACTTGGGCCCCGAAGCTCGATGGAGGCTGATAACGTCCTCCCTAAGCGACTCCGCCATCGGCGCCCCGGCCAGTGTCCGAACGCGCAATTCCATCGGTCGCTGCGCGCGGCTCGCCATTCGGCAACGCGATATGACACTGCCGGAAGATTCGTGCCCGGCAGTTGCGACAGATCTCCGAGTCGAGCTGCGGATAGAGGTTCCCGATCGGATCGACCCCCTGTGCAAAGATATGATCTTCGCCCATCGTCTTCAGGTAGTTGCCCTGTTTCAGCAATGCGTACACCGCGTCCTTCATGAACCAGAAATACAGCCCGCCCCTCATCCGGTCACGGCGTGCCGCCTCGCGGCTCAATAGTTCCGCACCCGAGATGTCGACAACATTGATTCCGCCCGCGACGATGAGCAGTCGTTTCTGCTGCGAGTTCTCCTGGTCGACGTGATGAAAGGCATCTTCCACGTGCTCCACCGCGCCGAAGAAGATCGACCCGTTGATCCGGAGCATCTTGAGCTGCGGGCAGTCGGGCAAGCCCGTATCGGCATCGAAGTGGTAGTGGCCGCCGCGGAACTCCGGCTTTACGTCGCGGATGCCAGGGCGCGCGGCCTGGTTCAGGAACAACAGGAGCGATAGCAACACGCCGGCGTAGATCGCCGTCTGCAGCCCGAGGAAGAGCGCGGCGAGCAACGTGACGATCATGACCGATGCTTCGCTGCGGCTGGTGTGAAAGATCGCCTTCATGCGGCGCACGTCAACCAGTCCGTACGCGATCAGGAACAAGATGCCGGCGACGGTCGCGAGCGGCAGATACGCGACCAGCGGCGCGACCAAAAGTACGATCCCCGTCAGCAGGATTGCCGAGAACACCGACGCCAGCGGCGTCTTCGCTCCGGCATCGAAATTGGCCGCGCTGCGGTTGAACGAGCCCGCTGAGGGAAACGAGGAGAAAAAGGTTCCGACGAGGTTTGAGATCCCTTGACCGATGAACTCCTGATTCGCGTCGATGCGCTGCCCGGAGCGGATACCGAGCGTGCGCCCTATGCTGATGCCGAGCGTGAGTGCCAGGATCGTTGTGGCGAGGGCCGTGGGCGCAGCCTTGGTGAGCGTATCGATAGACAGATCCGGAACCGACAATGGCGGCAGCTGCGCGGGTAACGCACCGACAGTCGCGATCCGGGTGACGTCGTGGCCGAAGAACGCGTCGAGCGCGAGGGCAAACACGCTACCCGCGATGGTCGCGCTGATCATGAAGGGGACTTGCTTCAGGTAGCGCTTCGCGAGGAGCCCGGACACGATCGTGAACACGCCCACGCCGGTGACCCAGAGGTTGATCTGGCCAATCTGGAGCACTGTCTGGCGCAGCGTCTGGACCAACGACGCGTCTGGCGGGATCGGGATGCCGAGGAACGATTTCAACTGCTGCGTTGCAATGAGGATCGCCGCGCCCGCGCTGAACCCAACGATGACCGTGTGCGAGATGAAGTTGACCAACGCACCGAGCCGCGCGATGCCCATGACGAGCTCGAAGAGCCCGGTGAGAAAGGTTACCGCGAGCACCAGATTGATGTAGTCGGCGCTGCCGGGTGAAGCGAGGTGACTGAGGCTTGCGAACAACAGGATTGCAACAGCGTTGGTCGGCCCCGCGATCATGTGCCAGCTCGAGCCGAAGAGCGAGGCCAGTGCCGGAGGGATCATGGCCGCGTAAAGCCCGTACTGCGGCGGGAGGCCGGCAAGGATCGCAAACGCGACACCCTGCGGCAAGCCGAGAATCGACCCGGTGAACCCGGCGACCAGGTCCGCTTTGAGCGTGGACCGATTCACCATCGGCCACCAGCGCACAAACGGGACGACGCGGGAGAGCCGCAACGATGTGATCGTTCCTGGGTTCATCGGGAAGCGCTACTCCGTCGCTCGCCACTGCGCATCATCTGGGCAGCGCAGGCGACGACGCCGCGCCTGCGCCGCGACATGCATTTCAGGCTCCCAAAGCGGGGCATCGATAGGTCGTCATTGCATGTGCTGGCCGCCATTGATGGCGATATTGGCTCCGGTAACGAAGGCGGCTTCGTCTGAGCAAAGGTAAATGATGAGGCCCGCGATCTCCTCGGGCTTGCCCAATCTTCCTATGGGAATCTGCGGCAGAATCTTGGAGTCGAGCACCTCCTTCGGAATCGCCATCACCATCTTGGTTCCGATGTAACCCGGCGAGATGGTGTTGACCGTCACGCCCTTCCTCGCTACCTCGAGCGCAAGCGATTTCGTGAATCCATGCATTCCGGCCTTGGCCGCCGTATAG
>VBCY01000182.1:0-21114 GCA_005882995.1 Betaproteobacteria bacterium | reverse complement strand
AGTCGCGTTCGACCATGCCGTCGCACACCTGCTTCGCCATGTTGAACGCGCTGTCGAGATTGGTATGGATGACTACGTCCCAGTCCGCCTTGGTCGTTTTCTTGAACGTCATGTCGCGCGTAATGCCCGCGTTGTTGATGAGGATGTCCACCGGGCCCACCTCGCTCTGCACCTTCGCCACGCAGGCCTGACAGGAATCGTAATCGGCAACGTCGACGCTGTAGGCGGCGAAGCTGTAGCCCTTGCTTTTATAGTCCGCGACCCAGGCAGCGGCGTTCTTGTTGCCTGGTGAGTGCGTAAGGACGACATTGAAGCCGGCATCATGCATCTTGGTGCTGATCGATTCGCCCAGGCCACCCATGCCGCCAGTGATCAAA
The DNA here is from genome assembly GCA_005882995.1 of Betaproteobacteria bacterium. Lineage (GTDB taxonomy): Bacteria > Pseudomonadota > Gammaproteobacteria > Burkholderiales > Casimicrobiaceae > PALSA-1003. Next base: position 20,737 of record VBCY01000182.1, on the reverse strand, counting down.
GCAATCCGCTTAACCATCTGCTCCCTCCGTTGGAGAATGAGTTGCGTTAGCGCTCGACCGCCAGGGCGACGCCCATTCCGCCACCGATACATAGGCTCGCCAGCCCCTTTTTCGCGTCGCGGCGGGCCATCTCGTGCAGCAGCGTGACGAGGATGCGCGCGCCGGAGGCGCCAATCGGGTGGCCGATGGCAATGGCCCCGCCGTTGACGTTGATCTTCGACGTATCCCAACCCATCTGCTTGTTGACGCCGATCGCTTGCGCGGCGAAGGCCTCGTTGATTTCCATCAGGTCGACGTCCTGGTGCTTCCAGCCGGCCTTGCGCAGGCACAACTCGGTCGCCGGCACCGGCCCCATGCCCATGATCTTGGGATCCACACCGGCCGATGAATACGCCTTGATCTTCGCCAGCGGCTTCAACCCGAGCTGCTTGGCCCTGGACGCCTTCATCACGACCACGGCGGCCGCGCCGTCGTTGAGTCCCGACGCGTTACCCGCGGTGACGCTGCCTTCCTTGCTGAACGCTGGCTTCAATGCGGCCAGCGATTCGGTCGTGACGCCGTGCTTCACAAACTCATCGGCGTCGAACACGGTGGTGCCCTTCCTCGAGGGAATCTCGACCGGCGTGATCTCCTCTTTGAATTTGCCGGCCTTCTGGGCTGCCTCGGCCTTGTTCTGCGAAGCGGCGGCGAAGGCATCCTGCTCAGCGCGAGACACTTCGTATTTCTTGGCGATGTTCTCCGCCGTCGTGCCCATGTGATACTGGTTGTAGACGTCCCACAGGCCGTCCACGATCATCGTATCGACAAGCTTGGCGTCGCCCATCCGGAAGCCATCGCGCGATCCTTTCAGCACGTGCCCGGAGGCGCTCATGTTTTCTTGTCCGCCGGCGATCACGATGTCGGCGTCGCCGCACTTGATCGCCTGCGTAGCCAGATGGACGGCCTTTAGGCCACTGCCGCATACTTTGCCGATCGTCATCGCGGGCACCATATCCGGGAGTCCGCCCTTGATCGATGCCTGGCGCGCCGGGTTCTGGCCATCGCCGGCAGTCAGCACCTGGCCCATGATGACCTCGGACACCTGGTCCGGCTTGATCCCGGTCTTCTGCAACAGTGACTTGATGACTTTCGCGCCCAGCTCGGCAGCGGGAATCTTGGCCAGGGAGCCACCGAATTTGCCGACGGCGGTCCGGGTAGCTGCAACGATAACGACGTCGTCTTCCATTTCAACTCTCCTTTGATAGACAGCAAGTCATCACCCGGCGCACCGACAAGCGGCCGGTTTTCGCCTCGCCGCGTTCGCGTTTAGCCAAGGGTGTCATCGCATCTCACGGGTGTATCCCGCACATTGAACCCGTCGGTCGTTCACAACGTGCCCCGTTGCGCGCTCGCACCGGCCACCGCCACCGCCGTCATGTTGACAATCCGTCGCACCGTCGACGAAGGCGTCATGATGTGCGCAGGCTTAGCCGCGCCAAGCAGGATCCCGCCCACCGTGATGCCACCGCCAGCGATTACGCGCAACGCGTTGTACGTGATGTTGGCGGCATCGGCGTCGGGCATGATCAGCAGATTCGCGTCGGTCTCCAGACGCGAGTCGGGAAATTCCTGGTCGCGGATCGCCTTGGACAAGGCCGCATCCGCGCGAATTTCGCCCTCGACGGCAAGCCCCGGCGCCTTCGCGAGAACGATCGCGAGGGCATCGCGCATCTTCTGAGCGGATGGCGCGTCGGAACTGCCGAAGCTCGAGTGCGACAGCAGCGCCACGCTCGGTTTCAGGCCAAAGCGTTGCACCTCCTCCGCCGCGAGCAAGGTCATGTCGGCGATCTCGTCCGCGCTCGGATCGCGGTTGACGTGGGTGTCGCAGACGAAGAGCTGCCGCCCGGGCAGAATCAGCATCTGCATCGCGGCAAGCGTCCTGACGCCTTCCCGCGTCCCGATCACGTTGCGCACGAAGGTCAAGTGATCGCGGTATTCGCCCAAGGTGCCGCACAGCATCGCGTCAGCATCGCCCAAGTGCACGAGAATCGCAGCGACGAGCGTAGAGCGCGTGCGCATCTCCTCGCGCGCCTGCGCGAGCGACACGCCCTTGCGCCGCGCCAGCATGTAGTACTGCTGCGCGGCGTCGCGATAACGCGGATCGTCGAGGATATTCACGCCTTCGCAGTTCTCGCCGAGCTTGAGCCTTAAGCCCAGCCTGGCGATGCGCGTGGTGATGATGTCGGTACGCCCGATCAGCACAGGACGCGCGATGCCTTCGTCGACCGCGACCTGCGCCGCCCGCAGCACGCGCTCGTCCTCGCCTTCGGCGTAGGCCACGCGCTTGGGGTCGCGGCGCGCGACCGCGAACACCGGCTCCATCGACGTCCCGGATTGGTACACGAAGCGTGTGAGCTGGTCGCGGTAGACCTTGAAATCGGCGATCGGGCGGGTTGCTACACCGCTTTCCATCGCGGCTTTTGCGACCGAGGGCGCAATGTTCGTGATCAGCCGCGGATCGAAAGCTCGCGGGATCAGGTAGTCCGGGCCGAAGGGTGGTGTGGGTTCGCCATAGGCGAGCGCCACGAGCTCGGAGGGCTCGGCTTGTGCCAGCTCCGCCAGGGAACGCACGGCGGCGAGCTTCATCTCTTCGTTAATCGTCGTGGCGCCACAATCGAGCGCGCCGCGGAAGATAAACGGGAAGCACAGCGAGTTGTTGACCTGATTCGGGTAGTCGGACCGCCCCGTGCCGATCAGGCAATCGGGCCTCGCCTGCTTCGCGAGATCGGGCCGGATCTCGGGCTCGGGATTAGCCATCGCCAGGATGATCGGCTTGTCCGCCATCCGCTTGACCATCTCGGGTTTGAGCACGCCTCCTGTCGACAAACCCATGAAGATATCGGCGCCCTCGATGACCTCGTCCAGCGTGCGCGCCTTAGTCTCCTGCGCGTAGCGCGCCTTGTCAGGGTCCATCGACTGGCCGCGACCCTTGTGGACGACACCCTTGCTGTCGATGATCCATACGTTGGTGGGCTTTAGGCCGAGGATCACCTGCAGGTCGAGGCACGCGATCGCCGCTGCGCCCGCGCCGGAGCAGACGAGCTTCACCCTGCCGATGTCCTTGCCGACGATCTTGAGCGCGTTCAACACCGCCGCCGCCGCGACGATGGCGGTGCCATGCTGATCGTCGTGGAACACCGGGATCTTCATCCGCGCGCGGAGCTTGCGCTCGATGTAGAAGCATTCCGGCGCCTTGATGTCTTCCAGATTGATGCCGCCAAAGGTGGGCTCGAGCGCCGCGACCACGTCGACGATCTTGTCCGGATCGCTCTCGCCGATCTCGATATCGAACACGTCGATGCCAGCGAACTTCTTGAAGAGGCACCCCTTGCCTTCCATCACTGGCTTGCCCGCGAGCGCACCGATGTTGCCCAGGCCAAGCACGGCGCTGCCATTGGTGATCACTCCCACTAGGTTAGCTCGCGCCGTGTAGCGGGCGGCGAGCTGCGCATCTCCCTGGATCGCGGTGCAGGCGTACGCGACGCCCGGCGAATACGCGAGCGATAAGTCGCGCTGGTTGGCAAGCGCCTTCGTAGGCGCGATCGAGATTTTTCCAGGGGTGGGGTGCTCGTGATACTCGAGCGCGTCGGTACGCAGCTGCTCTTCAGCCATGATGGCTCTCCAATTCCGTCATTTCTTCTTCGCGGCGGCAGTTCGGTGCACAGGCCCCATTTGTGATTGATCTGGTCTTATCCCTATGAGCTGATGTTGCTGCTCAACGATAATTGCGCCGCAGGCGCGCGATGGACAGTGAAAAACGCAATGACCCCCGACAGCAACGCGCAAGCGGCCAGAAAATAGAGTCCGGCCTGATAGGTGCCCGTCGAATCCTTGAGCCAGCCAACGACGTAGGGCCCGGCAAAGCCGCCCAGATTGCCTATCGAGTTGACGAGCGCTATACCGCCAGCCGCACCCTTGCCGGAAAGAAACTCCGAGGGAAGCGGCCAAAATGCCGGCTTGGAGCCATATAAGCCGACGGTGGCAAGAGACATCGCCGCAAGCGCCCAATAGGAGCCTCCGAGCCACCCTGCGGCGAGCAATCCCGTGGCGGCGACAGTGCATGCAATGATGAAGTGCCAACGCCGTTCTTTGCGACGGTCGGAGGAAAAGCTCCAGAGCACCATGCCGACGGTACCAATCACGTAAGGAACCGCCGTGACGACGCCCGTGATGGCATCCGAAAACCCGGCACCCTTGACGATCAGAGGCAGGAAGAAGGTGATGCCGTACGTCGCCGTGACGATCGTCATGTAGATGAGCGACAACGCGATTACTCGACGATCGGTCAGCGCTTGGAAAAGTGACAGACTGCCGTGACTGGCCTCGAGGGTGACTCGTTCCCTCTCCAGTTCCGTCTCGAGCCAATTCCTCTCTTCGGGCTTCAACCAAGTTGCAAGCGCCGGTCGGTCCGTCATCACGGCGAGGACTACAAAGGCCAGGATGACAGAGGGTATTGCCTCAAGTATGAAGAGCCATTTCCATCCTGCCACCCCCAAGACTCCGTCGAGCTGGAGCAAGGCACCAGACAAGACCGCCGTCACCGCGTTCGAGCCCGGTACGGCGAGAAATAGCGCGGCTATGACGCGAGCGCGGTATACCCTGGGAAACCAGTACGTGAAATAAAGGATGATGCCGGGGAAAAATCCCGCCTCAGCCGCACCTAACAAAAAGCGAAGGACTAGGAAGCTGATCGGTCCTGCCGTGAATGCCATGGCGCCGGCGACGATTCCCCAAGTGATCATGATTCGCGCGATCCACTTGCGGGCACCGACTTTCGCCAGGATCACATTACTCGGAACCTCGAAGAGGAAATAACCAAGAAAAAATATTCCCGCGCCCCAGCCATAAATGTAGGCGGTAAATCCGAGCTCCTTGTTCATCCCAAAAGCCGCGAAGCCTACATTCGTGCGATCGATGTAAGCCACGAAGTAGATCACGACAATCAACGGTAGCAGCCGCCAGGAAATCTTGGCGATCGTGTGTTTCTCGAGGGTTTGGTCCATGCGACTACCTGCTTTCTTATGAGGACGAGTAAATAACCTGTCTATCGCACCTCAATCAGGATGCTCTTCGTTGACCGTCTTCGCCCCCTGTCACAGCACCGGGTGCCCAGTGATCAAAGACGGCAGCCACGTCGAGAAGCTCGGCACGTATGTCACCAGAGTTATGGCGATGAAGATGGCGAGGTAATACGGCCACGCCGTCTTTGTTGCCTCGCCGATCGATATGTTACCGATGGCGCAACCCACGAACTGAACGGTGCCCACAGGCGGGTGAACCAGTCCAAGTGCGCAGTTCAATAGCAGCATCATGCCGAACTGCACCGGACCGACCCCCATCTGTATCGCCAATGGCAGGAATAGCGGGGTCGTGATCAGGATGTGCGCCGCCATGTCTAGGAAGATGCCCAATATGATCTGGATGATGTTGATGTACAGCAACATTAGCCAGGGAGTCGTCGTTGCGGTCAGTAGCGCCGACTCGATGGCGTCCGGAATCTCGAGGTACGCCATCTGATAGCGAAGCATGTTCGACACGCCAATGAGCAGCAAGATCACGCCGGTGGTCTTGGAGGCCTTGGCCAACGACTTGACCAGGTTCTGCCTGGTCATCGTGCGGTAGATGACAACGGTAAGCAGCAGTGAGTACGTCACCGCGATGGCTGCGGCTTCGGTGGCGGTCGTGATCCCCTCCATGACGCAGACCAGGATGATGAGGATCACCAGCAGCCCGGGGACCGACGCGACGAAGGTGCGAAGAACCGCATTCCAGCCCGGAAATTTCTCGAGCAGCGACTTGCCTTCCACGCTCTTCGGATAGCCGTACCTCACGGCTTGCCAATAGGCGGCGACCAGCATGCACACCATGATCCAGAACACGGGGACGAGCCCCGCGAACATGAGGTCGCCGATGGACACACCCTTGATGGCGTGACCGTCGATCATTCCGCTGGCAGCCTGCGCGGCAAACGCGTAGATGATCATGTTGTGGGAAGTCGGCATCAGCGCACCGGAGAGAGAGGCATGCGTGGTCACGTTGACAGCGTAGGCGGCGCTGTAACCCTCCCGCTTCATGATCGGAATCATGACGCCACCCATGGCCGAGGTGTCCGCCACCGGGGAGCCCGACACTCCGCCGAACAGCGTAGACGCCATCACGTTCGCGAGTCCCAGCCCACCCTTCCAATGACCTACAAGGCTGCGTGCAAAGGCGACGATCTTGTCGGCGATTCCGCCGTGCAGCATCAACTCTCCGGAGAAGATGAAGAAGGGAATGGCGAGGAACGAAAACACGTTCATGCCCGAGGTCATCATCTGGATCGCTGTTTCGAACGGCAATCCTTCAACGGCAAATGTCGCCAGGCAGCTCAGCCCGATCGCGAAAGCGACCGGGACGCCCAACAACAGGAAAACAACGAAGCTCACACACAGAACGGTCAATTCCATGATGGGACCACCTCCTTCCCGCTGAGCAGAGCGATCAGGTGTTCGATCGAGAACAGGGTGATGAGGACACCTGCCGCCACGATCGGCAGGTAGCGGTAAGCTTCGGAAATTGCCAAGGTGGGGATCGTACTGCCGACCGTAGAAGTCGCCATCTCGGCACCCCCCGCGAACAGCGCCAGGGCAAACACGATGGTGAGAACGTAAACGGCAAACTCGCACCAGAACTGGACTCGTTCCGGGAGCGCCATCACCAGCGAATCCAAGCCGATGTGGCCCGCGTCGCGCACTCCGGCCGAGGCGCCGAACATGGACACCGAAATGATCAGCAGCAAGGCGACCTGCTCCACATAGGGTGGAGCATTGTTGAAGACGTAGCGCAGGACGACCCCGTAGACAACGACAATCAACAGGCCAGCGAGGCAGATGCATGCCACGTACATCGCCAAGCGGAACAGTATCGAATTCAGTGTCGGCAACCAGCCGGTGAGTGGTTTTTCGGGGCGAAGTCCGATTGGGACCTCGAGTTCCTCGGGGCTGCTTCCAAGTTCCATAGCTCCCTCCGGGTGAGTCCCGCAGCATCGGGAGGCGCCGCGGGTCAAGCAAAAGCAGTTACGGCATGGAGATCACTTCGTGTTAACGATTTCCTGAACCAACGACTTCATTTCGGGTGTGGTTGCGAACTTGTCCCAGACCGGCTTCTCCACATCGACGAAGCTCTTGCAGTCGATTTCTGCCGCCGGAACGATTTTCGCGCCGCCCTTGACGACCGCCGCCCTAGCGTCCTTCTCCTTCGCCTCCCAGAGTTTCACGTAGTACGGAACGGAATCCTTCGCCGCCTTGCGGATCGCGGCCTGATCCTCTTTGCTAAGGCTATCCCAGACCTTCTTCGAGAACACCAACACCTCCGGGGGCATGGCGTGCATCGTTTCAGAAAAGACCGGCGCAGCTTCGTAGTGCTTGGTCTCCTCGTAGGACGGTAAGTTGTTCTCCGCGGCGTCGATCAGGCCGGTTTTGAGCCCGGTATAGACTTCGGCGAAGGGCATCGGTGCCGGCGAGGCGCCCATCGCGCTAATCAGGCTGACCCACAGGTCGGATGGCTGAACGCGAACCTTGAGTCCCTTCATGTCCGCTACCGTCTTGATCGGCTTCTTTGCATACATCGAGCGGGCGCCGCTTTCGTAAAAGCAGAGACCGACAAATCCGGCCTTGTCGAATGCGGCCAGGATCTTCTCGCCCTGCGGGCCGTACATCGTCTTGCGGAAATGCTCGATGTCCCGGAACAGGAACGGAAAAGCCGGAATCATCGATTCGGGCACGATACCGTGGAAAGCCGACGTGTTGACCCGCACCATGTCCAGCGCGCCAATCTTGACCTGCTCGACCGTGTCCTTCTCCGACCCGAGCGAGCTGTCTCCGAAGACCTTGATGTTGTCCTTGCCGCCGGTCGCCTTCGAGAGCTCGTCGCCCATGAACTTGACCGCCGCGTTCGTCGGATAATCCTTGGCGTGCACGTCGGCCGAGCGGAACGTGCGCGCCATGGTGGTTGTGGCCGTTACTGCGAACACGATGGCCACGATCAGACCGGATAATTTTTTGAATTGAAGTTTCATAATGCCTCCTTGTTGATAAAAGTGGTTTGCGCACCGGTGAAACAATAAAACACGTCGAGCCTTGTTCCCGGCAACACGCCGGCGTTCATTTCTTTTTGACCGGCGGCAGATCGGTGCACACGCCCTCGAACATCTCCGCGGCCATGCCGATCGATTCGCCCAACGTCGGATGGGGGTGGATGGTCTTGCCCACGTCAGTGGGATCGCAGCCCATTTCCACCGCCAGGCAAACTTCGCCGATGAGATCGCCGGCATGCGTGCCGACGATGCCGCCACCGATGCAACGGTGGTTGGACTCATCGAATAAAAGTTTCGTGAAGCCCTCATCGCGGCCGTTGGCGATTGCGCGTCCCGAAGCCGCCCACGGGAACGTTGCCTTGCCATACTTGATCCCCTGCGCTTTACACTGCTCTTCGGTCAGCCCAGCCCAGGCCACCTCCGGATCGGTGTAGGCAACCGACGGAATCTGCCGCGCGTCGAAAAACGACTTGTGGCCAGCGGCGACCTCCGCCGCGACGTGCGCTTCGTGCACCGCCTTGTGCGCGAGCATCGGCTGGCCGACGATGTCCCCGATGGCGAAGATGTGGCCAACGTTGGTGCGCATCTGCTTGTCGACCGGAACGAAGCCGCGGTCGGTAACCGCCACACCGGCCTTATCCGCGTCGATGTTCCTGCCGTTCGCGCTGCGGCCAACCGCAACCAGCACGGCATCGTAGACCTGCGGCTCCGCCGGCGCTTTGGCGCCCTCGAATCCGACTTTGATGCCGGCGGCTGTCGCCTTGGCGGAAACCGTCTTGGTCTTCAGCATGACGTTGTCGAAGCGGCCCGCGTTTTTCTTCTCCCATACTTTGACCAGATCGCGGTCAGCGCCCGCCATCATGCCGTCAAGCATTTCGACGACATCGATGCGCGTGCCAAGCGTCGAATAGACGGTCGCCATTTCGAGCCCGATGATTCCGCCGCCGATCACCAGCATGCGCTTCGGGATCGCCTTGAGCAGGAGCGCGCCGGTGGAATCGACGACCCGCGAGTCGTCCGGAATGAATGGAAGCTTCACCGCCTCGCTGCCGGCGGCGATGATCGCCATCCTGAATCGGATGGTCTTTTTCTCGCCGGTCTTCTCCTGACCCGCACCGCTCGTGAGCTCCACCTGCAGGTGATAGGGATCAAGAAAACGCCCGACACCGCGGACAACCTCGACCTTGCGCGCCTTGGCCATGCCGGCCAATCCGCTGGTCAGCTTCTTGATGACGCCTTCCTTGAACCCGCGCAGCGTGTCGAGGTCGATCTGCGGCTGGCCGAAGGTGATGCCGTGCGCGCCCATTGTTTTTACTTCGTCCATCACCCCGGCAGTGTGCAACAGCGCCTTGGACGGAATACAGCCGACGTTCAGGCACACGCCGCCCAACGTCGCGTAACGTTCGACGAGGACCGTTTTCAGCCCGAGGTCAGCCGCCCGGAACGCCGCGGAATAACCGCCTGGCCCCGCGCCGAGCACGAGCATCTCGCATTCCATGTCGGCGCCGCCCGCGTAGGAAGCCGCCGCGGGCGCCGGCACTGCAGCGGGTGCTGCGGCCGGGCGCGCCGCGCCCGGTGCTTGTGGCGCCGCCGCTGCCGCCGCGACGCCGGTCGCGAGCGTGAGAATGAGCGTGCCTTCCGACACCTTGTCGCCGAGCTTGATCTTGAGTTCGGCGACTGTACCCGCCGCAGGCGACGGCACATCCATGGTCGCCTTGTCCGACTCGAGCGTGATCAGCGCGTCTTCGCCCTTGACCGCGTCGCCGCTTTTGACGTGCACCTCGATGACCGGGACGTCTTTGAAATCGCCGATGTCGGGCACGCGGACGTCGATCGACTCGTAAACGCCCGATGCGCCGTAGTCGGCGGCCGGCGCGCCCGTCGCCGTTGCATGGCCGCCTTCCTTGATCTTCTCTCGCGGCGCGACGCCCGCCGGCGCGACATCCGCCTCGACGGTAAGCAGCAGCGATCCCTCTGACACCTTGTCGCCGAGCTTGATCTTGATGTCCTTCACTACGCCGTCGACCGGCGACGGTACGTCCATCGTCGCCTTGTCGGATTCGAGCGTCACGAGCGGTGTTTCGGTCTTGATCGCATCGCCGGGCTTGACAAGCACTTCGATGACCGGCACGTCGGTGAAGTCGCCGATGTCTGGGACTTTGACTTCGAAAAGCGTCGCCACGGCAGATCCGTTCAGATCAATACGCGCCGCATGTCGGCGAGCAGACGGGCGAAGTGATTGTTGAAGCGCGCGGCAGACGCGCCGTCGATGACGCGGTGGTCCCAAGAAAGAGACAGCGGCAGCACGAAGCGCCACGATGACGCCTTGCCGTCGGTCGACACCTGCTTCCAGAACGAGCGGCATACACCCATGATCGCGACTTCCGGTGCGTTGATGATCGGCGTAAAGTAAACGCCGCCGATGCCGCCGAGGCTCGAAATGGTGAAGCAGCCGCCCTGCATCTGGTCCGGCTTCAACTTGCCGTCGCGCGCGAGCTTGGCCAAATCGCCCATCTCCTTGGCGATCTCCACGAAGCCCTTCCTGTCGGCATCGCGAATCACCGGCACGACCAATCCCTGCGGCGTGTCGGCGGCGAAGCCGATGTGGTAGTACTTCTTCAGAATCAGGTTGTCGCCATCGAGTGACGCGTTGAACTCGGGGAACTTCTTCAACGTCGCCACCGCCGCCTTGATCATGAACGCGAGCATGCTGACGCGCACGCCGCTTTTCTCGATCTCCTTGTTGAGCTGCACGCGGAACGCTTCGAGCTCGGTAATGTCGGCGTCGTCGTGGTTGGTGACGTGCGGGATCATCACCCAGTTGCGGTGCAGGTTCGCGCCGGAAATCTTCTTGATCCGCGACAGCGGCTTGGTTTCGATCGACCCGAATTTCGCGAAGTCGACTTTCGGCCACGGCAGCAGATCGACGCCGCCGATGCCCGCCGAGGGCGCCGCGGCCGACGCCGCCCTTGCCGCGGCAGGCGCGCCTTTGACGAATGCCTCGACGTCTTCCTTGACTATTCTTCCCTTGTTGCCGCTGCCTTTCACCTTGCCGAGATCGACGCCCAGCTCGCGTGCCAGCTTGCGCACGCCGGGACCGGCATACGCGAGCGCGAACGCTGCTTCATCAATGGCGCCCGCTTGCGCCGGTGGCTGTGCGCGACCGGCCGGCGCTGCCGCTGGTGCAGGAGGGGTAGGAGCGGCGACGAGCGTCGCGGCGGCTACGACGGGATCGCCGGTCGCCGTTCCGGTCGTCAGCGTGAGGATCACCGTGCCTTCCGACACCTTATCGCCGAGCTTGACGTTAATGGCGTTTACGACACCGGCGAGCGGCGCCGGGACGTCCATCGTCGCCTTGTCGGATTCGAGCGTGATCAGTGCGTCTTCGGCTTTCACCGCATCGCCGGGCTTGACCATGATCTCGATCACGGGCACGTCCTTGAAGTCGCCGATGTCGGGAACGCGCACTTCGGCGACACCCGTGGCCGCGCTGGTCGGCGCAGGCGGGGCCGCGACCGAAGTCTTCGGGGTCAGTGCGGAAGCGGCCGCTTGCACGGTCGCGCCCGCGTCGAGCAACAGGATCACCGTCCCTTCGCTTACCTTGTCGCCCAGCTTAACCTTGAGGTCCTTGACAGTGCCTGCCGCGGGCGCCGGCACATCCATCGTCGCCTTGTCGGATTCCAACGTGATCAGCGAATCCTCGGCCTTGACCCGGTCGCCTGGCTTGACCATCACTTCGATCACGGGCACGTCCTTGAAGTCGCCGATGTCGGGAACGCGCACTTCGGCGACACCCGTGGCCGCGCTGGTCGGCGCAGGCGGGGCCGCGACCGAAGTCTTCGGGGTCAGTGCGGAAGCGGCCGCTTGCACGGTCGCGCCCGCGTCGAGCAACAGGATCACCGTCCCTTCGCTTACCTTGTCGCCCAGCTTAACCTTGAGGTCCTTGACAGTGCCTGCCGCGGGCGCCGGCACATCCATCGTCGCCTTGTCGGATTCCAACGTGATCAGCGAATCCTCGGCCTTGACCCGGTCGCCTGGCTTGACCATCACTTCGATGATCGGCACGTCCTTGAAATCGCCGATGTCGGGCACCTTTACTTCGGTCAACGCTGCCATGGGCAACCTATACGCTCGGATTGGCGCTATACCGTCCAGGGGTCGGGCCGCTCGGAGTCGAGCGCGTACTTCCTGATCGCCTGATCGGCGACCTCCGCCTTGAGCTCGCCGTCGTCGGCGAGCGCTTTGAGCGCCGCCACTGCGACGTAATGGCGGTTGACCTCGAAGAAGCGCCGCAGCTTGACGCGATAATCGCTGCGGCCGAAGCCGTCGGTTCCCAGCGTGATGAAACGCCGCGGAATGTGACCGCGGATCTGGTCCGCGAAATTGCGCATGTAGTCGGTGGCCGCGACGACGGGACCGGGATGACCTTCGAGCGACGACTCGACGTAGCTCTTCCGGCGCGCCTTCGTCGGGTGCAGCAGGTTGAAGCGCTCCGCGCTCATGCCGTCGCGCCGCAGCTCGTTGAAGCTCGTCACGCTCCAGACGTCGGTGTTGACGTTGAAGTCGCTCTTCAACAACTCCGCGGCGGCGATCACCTCGCGCAGGATCGTTCCTGAACCCATGAGCTGCACGCGCGGGCCCTTGCCCTTGCCACCGTCCTGGAACAGATACATCCCCCTGACGATACGTTCCTCGGCATCGGCGGGCATCGCCGGCTGGGGGTAGTTCTCGTTCATCAGCGTGATGTAGTAGTAGACGTCCTCCTGCTGCTCGAACATCCGACGGATGCCATCGCGGACGATGACGACCACTTCGTAGGCGAAGCTCGGATCGTACGAGACACAATTGGGAATCGTCGACGCCAGGATATGGCTGTGCCCGTCCTCATGCTGCAGTCCTTCGCCGTTGAGCGTGGTGCGCCCGGCAGTGCCACCGAGCAGGAATCCGCGACAGCGCATGTCGCCCGCGGCCCACGCGAGGTCGCCCACGCGCTGCAACCCGAACATCGAGTAGTAGATGTAGAAGGGAATTGTCGGCATGTCGTTCGTGCTGTATGACGTCGCGGCTGCGATCCAAGATGACATCGCGCCCGCCTCGTTGATGCCTTCCTGCAGAACCTGCCCCGATTTGTCCTCGCGGTAGTACATGAGCTGATCGGCATCCTGCGGCTTGTACAACTGGCCGACTGCTGAATAGATGCCGAGCTGGCGGAACATGCCTTCCATGCCGAACGTGCGCGACTCGTCGGGAACGATCGGCACGATGTGCTTGCCGATCGTCTTGTCGCGCACCAGCGTGCCCAGCATCTGCACAAACGCCATCGTCGTCGAGATCTCGCGCTCCCCCGAGCTTTGCAAAAGCCTTTCGAAGTTCGATAGCGGCGGCGCCGCGAGCGCCGTCGACTTGCGCCGGCGTTGCGGCAGGTAGCCGCCGAGCGCCGCACGCCGCTCCTTCAGGTATTTCATTTCGGGGCTGTCGTCCGCGAAGCGGATGTAGGCCATTTCCTCGAATTCTTTGTCGGCGATCGGGATCTGGAAGCGGTCGCGGAATTGCTGGAGCGCGTCCAACTTCATCTTCTTCGCCTGGTGGGCGATCATCTGGCCTTCCCCCGCTTCGCCCATGCCGTAGCCCTTGACCGTCTTGGCGAGAATCACTGTCGGCTGGTCCTTGTGCTTCACCGCGGCGGCGTAGGCGGCGTAGACTTTGAATGGATCGTGGCCGCCGCGATTCAGCTTCCACACTTCTTCGTCGCTCAAGTCGGCCACCAGTGCCTTCAATTCGGGCGTGTTGAAGAAATGCTCGCGCACGTACGCGCCATCCTTGCTCTTGAAGTCCTGATATTGCCCGTCGACGCACTCCTCCATCCGCTGCAGCAGGAGCCCGTTGTTGTCCTTGGCGAAGAGCTTGTCCCAGGCGGAGCCCCACAGGACCTTGATCACGTTCCAACCCGCGCCGCGGAAAATGCCCTCGAGCTCCTGGACGATCTTGCCGTTGCCGCGCACCGGCCCGTCCAGGCGCTGCAGGTTGCAGTTGATCACGAAGATCAGGTTGTCGAGGCGCTCTCGGCCCGCGAGCGAGATCGCGCCGAGCGACTCCGGCTCGTCGCATTCGCCGTCGCCGAGGAACGCCCATACCTTGCGGCCTTCGGTCTCGGCGAGGCCGCGACCGTCGAGATACTTGAGGAAGCGGGCCTGATAGATCGCCATCAGCGGACCCAGGCCCATCGATACCGTCGGAAACTGCCAGAAGTCGGGCATGAGCCATGGGTGCGGGTAGGAGGGAATGCCCTTCCCTTCGGTCTCCTGGCGGAAGTTCTCCAACTGCTGCTCGGTGAGACGTCCCTCGAGGAACGCGCGCGCGTAGATCCCGGGCGACACGTGTCCCTGCACGTAGATCAGGTCGCCACCGTAATCGGGCGATGCGCCCGATTGGAAGCTCGCGATGTGACCGCCAAGCTCCGAAGACTCTTTGTTCGCGCGCAGGATGATCGCGACCGCATTCCAGCGAATCGCGGAACGGATCCGGTGCTCGATGTCGCGGTTACCCGGCGATTTCTCCTCCTTGTCCGGCGCGATCGTATTGCGGTAGGGTGTCGTCGCCGTGAAGGGAGGCCGCGCACCAATGAGGGCAGCCTCGTCGCGAAGCTTGCCGAGCAGATACCGCGCGCGCTCAACGCCCTGGTACTGCACCACGGCATTCAGCGAATCGACCCATTCTCGGGTCTCGACCGGATCGTGATCGCTCAGGATTCCCATGAACCTGCTCCTGGTTGAATGGCGCTCATCAAATCACGTTTGTCTCGTAAAGCCGCATCACGCACCGCGCTTTAGTTGGCTGGCAATCCCGGCACACGAAACAGTACATGCGGACTCATCGGCACATGGGCGGGGCGCACGGCTTTAGTAGCTTCCGCGCTCGGGCGATGGCTTGACCCTTCGGCCAGCCATTTTCGAGATGACCTGTTGCGCTCCAGCCGCCATCAAGCGCGCGTCCGAACTGATTGTCACGAACTGAAATCCTTTCTCGATTCGCTTCAACGCGGCCTCTGGCGTTCCGTTGTGAATGCCAGCGACCACGCCATGTTTCTTGGCTCGCGCGAGGATATGATCGATGGCTTCGGCCACAGGCTTGTCAACATCGTCGAAGGTGGGGGTGCAGCCGAGCGCTAGCGAAAGATCGGAGGGCCCGATGTAGACGGCGTCGAGCCCCTTCACCGAGAGAATGTCGTCGAGATTGTCGAGCGCCTGCTTGGTTTCGATCATTGCAAAGACGACGATCGTGTCGTTGGCGTGCTTCGGATAGTCTGCGCCGCCGTAAAGCAGCGCTCGTATCGGCCCGAAGCTGCGCGTGCCGCGGGGAGCATAGTGCGTGACCGCGACCAACCGTTCCGCATCCTCGCGAGTGTTCACCATCGGACAGATCAAGCCGTAAGCGCCGGCGTCCAGCATCTTCATGAGGATGCCTGGCTCAAGCCACGGGACCCGCACTACGGGTACGGTATTGGTCGTCGAGATGGCGGCCAGCATGTTGACCGCCGCCTGATAGTCGACCACGCCGTGCTGCAGGTCGATGGTCAGCGAGTCCCAGCCCTGATGCGCCATCGTTTCGGCGGAAAAGCCATTGGGAATCGCAAGCCAGCCATTGACGACCGCCCCACCGTCTTTCCAGATGGTGCGAATTCTATTTTCGCGCATCGATGTTGCCCTCCTGTTGGCTTTCTGTACCGTCCCGATCAACGCACGAGGCTGGGGCGCTTGTTGTCGAACTTCCAGCCGGGGATCAGGTATTGCATGGCGACCGAATCGTCGCGCGCGCCAAGCGCCTTCTCCTGATAAAGCTGGTGGTGCTTCTCGACTTGCGCCATGTCGATCTCAACGCCCAAGCCTGGCTTCTTCGGCACTGCTACCCTTCCGCCGACGATCTTGAGCGGCTCGCGCGTCAGTTGCTCGCCCTCCTGCCAGATCCAATGGGTATCGATCGCAGTGATGTTGCCCGGAGCGGCCGCAGCGCAATGCGTGAACATCGCGAGCGAAATATCGAAGTGATTATTGGAATGCGATCCCCAGGTAAGCCCCCATTCGTGGCAAAGCTGCGCGACGCGCACCGAGCCAGCCATCGTCCAGAAATGAGGGTCCGCCAATGGGATTGTGACCGACTGCAACTGAATCGCATGGCCCAACTCGCGCCAATCGGTGGCGATCATGTTGGTCGCCGTCGGCAATCCGGTCGCACGGCGAAACTCCGCCATCACTTCGCGCGCCGAGAAGACGCCCTCGGCGCCACAGGGATCCTCCGCGTAAGCCAGTACACCGTGCAAATCGCGGCAAAGGCGCACGGCGTCCTTCAACAACCAGCCACCATTGGGATCGAGGGTAATGCGCGCCTTGGGAAAGCGCTCGTGCAGCGCGCGGATTGCATCGACTTCCTGTTCGCCCCGCAATACCCCGCCCTTCAGCTTGAAGTCGTTGAATCCATAACGGGCGTGGGTTGCCTCGGCGAGGCGCGTGACCGCTTCCGGCGTCATGGCCTTTTCGTTCCGAAGGCGGAACCAGTCGTTGTCGGCGTCAGGCTCGCTTCGGTAGGGTAAATCGGTGCGGCGCCGGTCGCCGATATAGAACAGGTAACCGAGCATCTCCACCGACTCGCGCTGCTGCCCTTCGCCGAGCAGTTCCGCGACGGGCACGCCCAGGTGTTGCCCGAGCAAATCGAGCAACGCGGCCTCGAGTGCCGTCACGGCGTGAATGGTGATGCGCAGGTCGAACGTCTGGAGCCCTCGTCCCGCGGCATCGCGATCCGCAAAACGGGCCTGCACGCTGTTCAGGATGCGGTGATAGCCGCCGATCGATTGACCGACGACAATCTGGCGCGCGTCCTCCAGTGTCTGGCGAATCTTGTCGCCGCCCGGCACCTCGCCGACTCCGGTATTGCCTGCGCTGTCCTTTAGGATGACGATGTTGCGGGTGAAGAAAGGACCGTGCGCGCCACTCAGATTCATCAGCATGCTGTCGTGGCCCGCAACCGGGATCACTTGCAGTTCCGTGACCACCGGGGCGCCGCGGCGGTCGGTCGCCGTGTTGGATGAAGACACGAGCACTCTCCTTAGGATGTCCGAGGCCGCGCATCGAGCGGAGTGAAGTCCAGCGTGACGAAACCTCCCCCCTGGTACTGCTGCGCGATCGGATCGAGAGGATTCGGCTGCTTTAGAACCTCTGCGGCAAAATCCTCGCTGTTCTGTTTCGGATTGAATCCGAGCTTCTCCGCCCCCGTGTTGTCCCAATAGCTGCGCTTGTTGTTCGAGACGCCCCACACCGCCATGTAACCGACATCGGGGACGTTAATGCATTGCATCATCAACTCTATGAGGTCCTCATTGCCGAACCATGTGCTCAAGTGCCGGAATTCCGCCGGTGGCTTGCCCATTGCGGTGCCTATGCGCACCGATATCCCTTCGATGCCGTGCTTATCCCAATACATGCGCGCCATCGCCTCGCCCCAGACCTTCGACAGGCCGTAGAAGCCGTCCGGTCGAAACGGCGCATCCAACTTGAGCTTGTTGTTGACCGAGTGCATGCCGAAGGCGTGGTTCGAGCTAGCAAACACGATGCGTCGCACCTTGTTGCGGCGTGCACCCTCGTAGACCTGGTGCAGCGCGACGAGATTGTTCTCGATGATCTCCGGCAATGGCCGCTCGACACTCGTGCCCGCCAGGTGAATGAGCACGTCGACGCCTTGAAGCAGACGATCGACGATGACGGGATCGCGCAGATCGCCGTGCATGACGTCCTCACCCTCGTGTAACGGCACCAGAGGATTCCGGCCACCGGCGGAGCGCAAGTCGACACCTCGCTTCTGGAGCTCGGTACGAAGAATCCGCCCCATGTTGCCCGAGGCCCCTGATAGCGCAACCTTGGTCATCGCCGTCATCCTTGGTAGTGTGCCGCCGGTGCGCCCGCAACCCCTGGCTCGAGCATGAACACGCCTCCCGCTTGTGGCGTCCTCGCGAGCTCGGCGTCGGAAAGATTCTCGCGCAGCGAAGTCACGTACAGCGTGCGCCCATTGGAGCCACCGAAGCACGGCATTGTCGGATGCGTCACCGGCATCTCGACATAGCCGATCAACTCGCCCGAGGGATTCAAGCGGGTGATCCGTCCTCCGGAGATACCGCAGCTCCAATAGCATCCTTCCTCGTCGGTCGCCCCACCATCCGGCCGGCCCCACTCGGCATGCATTGACACGAACACTTTGCGCTTGCCGATCGAGCCCGTTTCCGGATCATAGGCATAACGGAAAATCACACCGCCGCGAGAATCCGAGTGGTACATCGTGCGGCCGTCCGGACTCCATGCCAGCCCGTTGGACACTTTGACGCCGCCCGCAATGCGCGTACAGCGGTGGTCGGCATCCAATCGGTAGAGGTTGGATTCGTCGCGATATCGGGTTCCGGATGGCAAAGGAACGTGAGCTGTTCGGTCTCGAGATCGAACAGGTGAAATCCAGTGCGCATCGCGGTGACGAGGCCGCCGCGCTCGCGCAAACCGATGCTGCCGACTGGCGCCGGTAATTGCCACGTTCGCCGCTCACCTGTCTTCGGTTGCCAGCGAAAAATTCGCCCTTCCGGAATATCGACCCAATAGAGCGCCGCTTCGCGCGCCGACCAGAGCGGCGACTCCCCGGTCGTGTTGCGTGCATCGATCACGCACTCCACTGGAACCTTCAACCGCGTGCTCATGTTCCGGCGCCGCTCCCCGTAGCGTTGCGCAGAACAGAAAAGGCGGAGTGTCCTGTATAGATCGCATCGCCTCCAACTTCGTGTTCAATGCGCAGTAGACGGTTGTATTTCGCGACCCGATCCGAACGGCACAATGACCCGGTCTTGATCTGCGTTGCCGCGGTCGAGACGGCCAAGTCGGCGATCGTCGTGTCCTCGGTCTCCCCCGAACGGTGCGAAACGACCGAGCTATACCCTGCGCCATCCGCCATCGCGATCGCATCGAGTGTCTCGGTCAGCGTTCCGATCTGATTGAGCTTGATCAGGATCGAATTTGCGACCCCCTTGGCGATACCCTCCTTGAGGATGGAAGTGTTGGTCACGAACAGATCGTCGCCGATGAGTTGCACTCGTTTTCCCAGGCGGTCGGTCAGGCGCTTCCACCCGTCCCAGTCGTTCTCGGCCATGCCGTCCTCGATGGAAAGAATCGGGTATTGGTCTATCCAGCGGGATAAGCGGTCGACGAACTCCGCGGAGGTAAGTCGCAAACCTTCGGACGCAAGGTCGTAGTGCCCGTCCTTGTAGAACTCCGAGCTTGCCGCGTCGAGTCCCAGCCAGATGTCCTTGCCGGGACGGTAGCCCGCCTTGTCGATCGATTCCAGGATGAGTTCAAGCGCCGCTTCGTTCGACGGCAGGTCCGGCGCGAAACCGCCCTCGTCGCCGACTGCGGTCGAGAGGCCGCGCCCTTTCAGCACCGCCTTCAGCGTGTGAAAAACCTCGACCCCCCAGCGAATTGCCTCGGAAAGGTTCGGCGCGCCCACCGGCAAGATCAAGAACTCCTGCATGTCGATGTTGTTGTCGGCGTGAACACCGCCGTTGACGATGTTCATCATCGGCACCGGCATGACGATCCGCCCGCCGGCGGCGATGCGGCGATAAAGCGGCATCCCCGCCGACTGCGCCGCCGCCTTCGCCACGGCAATGGACACGGCGAGGATCGCGTTGGCGCCCAGGCGCGACTTGCTCGGGGTTCCATCGAGGTCGATCATGCGCTGGTCAACGGCGGACTGGTCCTCCGCCTCGCACCCTAAAAGTGCCTGCCGCAACTCGCCGTCGATGTTGCCCACGGCGCGCGTGACGCCCTTGCCTAAATAGCGCTTCGGATCACCGTCACGCAACTCGAGCGCCTCTCGCGAGCCGGTGGAAGCCCCCGAAGGCGCCGCGCCAAACCCGCGCGCATCGCCGGCCAGGACGACTTCGGCTGCGACGGTTGGGTTGCCGCGTGAATCGATAATCTCGAAGCCGGTGACTTGCGTGATCTTGGCCATGGGAGTCACACGGTGGCGATGCGAAGGAGATTGGTTGCGCCCGGTGTGCCGAACGGCATCCCGGCGCTGATCAGAATCGTGTCGCCCGCCTTCGCGAATTCTTCTGCGAGCGCGCGGCGGCATGCATGCTCGACCATTTCGGCGACATCGGAGACGTCCGGCGTCTGCACCGAATGCACGCCCCAGACCAGCGCAAGGCAACGGGCCGTCGCGAGGCTTGGCGTCATGCTGAGGATCGGCGGTATCGGCCGCTCGCGTGCCGCGCGCAGACTCGTGGAGCCGGATGTCGTATACGTAACGATGACCGCGATCTGCAGCAATCCCGAGATCGTATCCATTGCAGCGCATATCGCATCTGCGCTCGTCGATTGCGCCGGCGTTTGCGAGGCTTCGAGCAGCTGCCGATGATAGGGATCGGATTCGACTTCCGCGACGATGCGTTCCATCATCTGCACGGCCTGGAGCGGATACTTCCCCGAAGCCGACTCCGCAGACAACATCACCGCGTCGGCGCCGTGGTAGATCGCCGTCGCGACATCAGAGGCTTCCGCGCGCGTCGGGACTGGCGAGCTGATCATCGATTCGAGC
>VBCY01000177.1 GCA_005882995.1 Betaproteobacteria bacterium | reverse complement strand
GCATGGAGAGTGGGATCGAACGCCGGATCGGTCCACACCGTCTTGAGCTCAGTCGCGCCGATCGTATTGGTGTACGTTGCCTCCTCGATGTTCACCGTGCTGCCGATCGGCGCTACCGCGCCGGTCCACTTGTCGGCCTTGCGATCGCCCGCCCAGACCACGTCGAAGATCTTCTCGAAGCTCTGGCCGTTTCTTGTCCAGCCCTTGACGATCTGGATGCGATCGAGGTTGCCGGAGGTCGGGTCTTTCACCGCCCAGACGATGAACGTCGGGGCCTTCGCCTTGGCCGGCGGCAGATCGCCGCCCATCGGCACGCCTATCGCATAGCCGGTCTTGACCCAATCCTGAGCGGCGAGCATGTCCGCGGTGTACTCCCAGCCGCCGAACAGACGCACCTTGATGTGCGGACCGCTGACAGCGAAGGTCTCCTTGCGCTGTAGGGCATCGAATATGGAGGCGCGCGTGTTCTCTTCGGCCCACACGCCGGTCAGCCCACCTGTGCCTTCGGTGCGCGCGTCGAAAAATCCGCCGACCAGATTGCCGGACATGCGCGCTTCGATAGTCCCGTCTGTAAAGGAATGACCCCCGAAGAAGTTATCCTGACGGTAGGGAACCGCGGTGTTGTGCGAGTCCGACGCAGCCCCGAAACCGAACTTGTACGGATTGAGACCCTTGGTGTCCTGCATGGCGAGGCCGTCCTTCAGGGCTTGCCGGGCGTAGCTGCCGACGATGTGCGGAATGCGACCGGGCGGATTGCCAAGCAGCACCGACATCAACTCGAAGTTAGCGAACTCGTCGTTGGGCGAAAGAAAGGGGTGCGTCTCGGAAGTCCCCTTGAGCTGCTTCACCTCGATCAGCGGCTCGTTGCGAACGCGCGACGCGGCGTAGGCCGCATCGATCGGCCGGCCCTTGGTGTCGACCTCGGTCGGAAACATGCGACCGTCCGAAAGGTTGGCGTTGTGCGAGATGGCGAGCAGTTCGTTTCCGGCCTTGCGCTGGCCGTCCATCCAGTTCCACAGATCGACGGGGTGAAAAGAGTCCAGTGCGCTGAACGGCGTCGGGGGCACCTTGGCGCAATCCTTGAAAAAGATGTTGCGGTGGAGATTCATGTTGTTCGGCATCGATGTCCACTCGTAGGAGCAGAAGGCTGTGAATTTCCCAGGCTCGTTCGCCTGGTCCGCAAGCTCTACGTTGCGCTTCCACACCGTCCCGGCGATCTCCGGCGACATGAGCGCCTTGACGGGCGGCCCAGCGACCAGAACGTTGATCGCGTATAGGGCGACCCTCATCATTTCGGCCTGGTCCTTGGCCTTCAGGATCAAGGGCTGCGCGGCGGGTATCTTGCTGACCGGCGAGCCAGGCTCGTTCGCCATCTGGACGACGCCGGCGTATTCCGAATGATCGGTGACCCCCGCCCAATCGAGCGGCGTGTCGATCTTGACCTCGAAGCCCATCGGGTGCTTGATCGGCTCGCCTTTGAAGTACTTGTACGCATCCGCGGGCGTGGTGATGGTGTTGCCGATGCTGAACGCGTCGAGCGACCAGCTCGTATGCACGTGCGTTTCGCCGAAGTAGGCGTCGCGCAGCGGGTTCGGAGCAGCAATGGCGGATGCTACGGTGAGAATGAGTGATGCGCCCGTCAGTGCAGCAATCCCAAGGCGAACGAGCTTCTTCATGCAGCCTCCCGCAGCGTAGAAGAAATCGAAAGGACAGTTAAAAAATTTTCGTACGGTACAAACTTGCGACCATTAGGTCAAGAATTCTTGCGGGCGTGGCATTGCGATTACGCTGCGCCGCGCTCCAGTGTCCGAATGGCATCGGCGATGTCCTGACTCAGCTTGGCCACACCCCGACTGTGCGCGGCCGCGAGCGCGTCGAAGCTGCCCTCTTGCATCGGTTCGCGCACGCTGGTGCGGCCCGTTTCGATCTTGCCGTCCTTGGTCCGACGCACCGTCCAGATGGCGTCCAGCGACGCTGACTTGCCTGGAATCGATTCGAAATTGCGGATCTCGATCTGGACGCGATAGTCGATCTCGGCGTTCAATCCCGGCGGAAAAAGTGTCACTCGAGCCGTGCCGAGCTGCGCCACCAGATTCTCGGCGACGACTCGCGTCAAGTTGTCCTGCAGCGGCGAAGCCCAGCGGTTGAAATCGTCGATCGACACCTGGTTGGCGCTGGTATTGACAACGATTTGCGGCCGGTCCACCGCTGCGGGAACCGACACCGGCCCCACTGCAATCGCGAGCTTCGATGCAGCAGCGCCGGGGGCTGCGGTAGCGCTCAATGTATAGAAATGCGAAGGGGACGAGTTACACCCCGCCGTCACCACGGCGAGGGCGCGAACCGAGAGCGCAACGACACGATGCATCATCTGCCTCCGCCCATCGCTTCAGTCTTGCCGCGGATCACCGAGCTCGGTTGGCGCTCGAGCTGGTCCGCGAGTCCGCGCAGCGCTCGTGCCGCGCGGGCGAACTCCTGCAGCGCATCGCGCAGATCCTGCTGCGCCGGTGCATTGGCGCCAAGCAGCGATGCGTCGGCGCTGTTCATCGCCCGCTCTACCGCGCCGAGCGTACGATGCAGATCGTCGAGCGCGGTCTTGAACTGCGGTACCAGCTGCGCGTCGGCGTCGCTCATGAGCTTCGTCGCGGAGGCGAGCGTCTGATCCAGGCTCTCCAGGTCTTTCTTGATGCCGTTGCCGATCGCGTCGAGAGGCATCTTGTCGATCTTGTCGAGAATGCCGCCGAGCTTGGCCTCGAGCTCGACCAAGGTGCCGGGAACGACGGGAAGCTCCGGCGCTGCCTGGGCCAGGTCGATCTTGACCTTCGGTGCTTTCGGGAAGTAGTCGAAGGCTACATAGAGCTGGCCGGTGAGCAGGCTGCCGCTTCTCAATTGGCCGCGAAGACCGCGTTCCTCGATGAGCCGCTTCAGGAATGCATTGCGCTTGCGCTCGTCCAGCAAGCCGGACGCAGCGCTGCGATCCTCCCCCTTCAGGTTCAAATGCGCGATGAGGCGCTCGGGATAGAAGGTGATCAGCACCCGGGGACGGATGTTCGCCTTGGCTTCATCGACTTCGAGGCCGACGCTCGTCACCTCGCCGGCCGCGAGGCCGAGGAAGGTCACCGGGGCGCCGACGGAGAGACCGCGCAGCGATTCGTTGAAGTGCAGAACATATTGCCGCGCGATGGCGTCGGGTGCTTTCAGGGCCGTCGCGCGGTCGCTGTACAGCGTGAAGGCGGTGTCCGTGGCGGCAGGCTGGGCTGTCGGTTCGAAAGGCGGTACGTCGAAAGCGAGGCCGCCGATGAGCAGCGCCACCAAGGACTCCGTTCGCACACTCACACCGTCGGCGTTGAGCGAAACGTTGATGCCGCTCGCGACCCAGAACCGCGTGCCGGGGAACACGTATTTGTCGTAGGGCGCGTGGATGAAAATCTTCATCTGCACCGATTTGCCATCGGGTGCGAGGTCGTAGGCGATCACCTGTCCCACCGGCAGGCGACGAAAGTAGATGGGAGAGCCGATTTCCAGCGAGCCGAGATCGCTGGAATTGAGCACGAATTCGCGACCAGGCTGCCCCGTGA
>VBCY01000181.1:5773-6350 GCA_005882995.1 Betaproteobacteria bacterium | reverse complement strand
CCGTTTCCTCCGCGATGCCGATGAAGTCCGACGGAAAGAGCATTCCCAGACTCGGATGTCGCCAGCGCACCAATGCCTCTGCACCAATGATCGCGCCAGTAGCAAGATCGATTTTGGGCTGGTAGTACGTTTCCAGCTGCTCTCCGCGCAGCGTGCCGCGCAGAGACGTGCCGATGAGATGCCGGCGCTGCGCCTCTTCGCTGAGCCGTTCCGTGAAAAATTGCACGCGGTTGCGGCCCGACGCTTTGGCGTGATACAGGGCGGCGTCAGCGCCGCGTTGCAGCGTCTGCGGGTCGGTTCCATCATCGGGGAAGATCGCCACGCCAATGCTGGCAGTGATATGCAACGCATGGCCTTCGATGTCGTATCTCTGGGCCAGTGCCTGAAGAATTTTTTCCGCGGCCGCAAAACTGCCGCCGGAGCTGTCTATCGCCGGCAGCAAAACGATGAACTCATCGCCGCCTTGTCGCGCCACCGTGTCTTCTTTGCGCACCGCGCGGCTGAGTCGCTGAGCCACCTCACGCAGTAACGCGTCACCGATAGCGTGACCAAGCGAATCGTTGATCGTCTTGAAATG
>VBCY01000181.1:0-5721 GCA_005882995.1 Betaproteobacteria bacterium | reverse complement strand
AGTTCGGTAAGCGCATCTCTCGTGGCGAGATAGCGGATACGCTCTTCCGCGCGTTTACGCTCCGTAATATCGGTATTGGTGCCGGTGATCCGCAACGCGTTGCCGGAATGGTTTCGCTCGACGACGCGACCGCGACTGTGAACCCAGATCCATTCGCCGCTGCCCGTTATGACACGATGATCGAACTCGTATGTCGGAATACTGCCGCTTTGGGCCGCGACAGCCAGCGCTAGAAGTTTTTCGCGGTCTTCCGGATGCGTGAGACGTGCCAGTTCCTCGAATGTGGTGATGACTGGCTTGGCTTCTCCGCCCAGCATCTCGGACCACTGCGCGCTCAAATAGAGGTTGTTACTTGCAATGTCTAAATCCCAGAGCGCAACGTTGGAGGCAGCCAGCGCGCGCGACAGCCGCTCCTCGCTTTCGGCCAAGGCTCCCTCGAACTTGTACCGTTCGAGCGCCATCTGGATGGTGGCGTGCATTTCTCGCTCGGAGAAGGGTTTGAGCAAATAGCCGTAGGGACGAGTGGCGCGGGCGCGCTCGAGCGTTGAATCGTCGGAATAGGCGGTGAGATAAACCACTGGGGCCGGGCGGACGGCCCTAAGTCTGGAT
The DNA here is from genome assembly GCA_005882995.1 of Betaproteobacteria bacterium. Classification (GTDB taxonomy): domain Bacteria; phylum Pseudomonadota; class Gammaproteobacteria; order Burkholderiales; family Casimicrobiaceae; genus PALSA-1003. Next base: position 5,112 of record VBCY01000181.1, on the reverse strand, counting down.
GCCGTCTCGATGCCATCGATCTCACCCTGGATACGAATATCCATCAGCACCAGATCGGGCCGCGTCTCCTCGGCCATGCGCAGAGCTTCGGCGCCGGACGCCGCGATCCCCGGTACTTCGTAGCCAAGCTTGGCTAGCCGCTGCTTGAGATTGAACGCGACGATCCGCTCATCCTCGACGACCATGACTTTCGCTAGCATGATGTAGCATCCTCGATAGCGAAACCAGTGCGCGGAACCAACTCGACCAAGCCGCGCGGATCGGCACAAGCGATCCGCGGTCGTCCGAGGCCCACACAGGGCCCATGGCGATTAAGTGACGAACATATCATACGCCGTTTCCGCCCAGGCCCGCCGAACAGCCAATAATGCAAACATCGGGCCAGGCCCGGCAGTGCCGCGAGTTGCCGCCGTCGATGCGCAATTTCCTGGGGCTACGCTCGATGCGCCATGGCCGGCATCGCCGACAGATGGCACGATGGCAGCCTTGTTGTATTGCTAGCCCGACTTGGCGGATTCGCGGGGTGCGAGCATGCCAAGTGATTGATTAATCGTAAGCGACCTCAAAAGGTCTGCACTACACGAGCATTATTGCCGCGACGTGAACGCCGCTGATTTTCGGCGGCGCTTGAGCGGGCAAGGCAAGCTTGAGTTTGTCGAGCAGCAGCTTCAGCTCGGGCTCGGGCTGTGTGTAGCGCGTGAGGCTCAGTTCGCGACCGTCGGTTGTGGGCACGTAGACATCGATCATCTGCATGGTCGCGAACTTCTCGAGCACGCTGCGAGGCGTGAGCCCAGGAGCGAGCGCCTTCAGTTGTTGGCCGAGTGTGACATGCAGACAGTAAGCGAGGAAGGCGATAAAGATGTGCGATTCCACGCGCTGCTCTAACTGGTGGAACACCGGGCGGATGGCCAAATCACCCTTGAGCGTTTTGAAGGCGGCCTCGACCTCGACCAACTGCAGATAGAACTGCCACAGCTTCGCTGGATCAGACTCGGTGAGGTTGGTGCGCAGCAGATAACGGCCTTCGCGGCGGCGAACCTGCCTGAGCTTCGCGCGATCGAGCCGATAAGTGAAACGGGCATCGCGCTCAACGACCGCGACTGCGATGAGCCGCCACGCGGCCGGTGTCTTCGCCTTCGCCGCTCCAAGCTTCATGAGCAGCTTCTCGGGTGAGACTCATCGTGCTCAGTTTGTTCAATCGCGCCCACAGCCACTTCAACTGCCGGCGGCGCATCGAGCGCTCCTTGGCGATGCGATCGCGGCTCTCGGCAAACACGTAGAGCTCATCGTCCTGCGCGAGCAGCTTCACCTGTCGCCCCTTCGGCGTGCCCACCAGGTACTGCACCGGCGGATCACTGGCCCGCATCTGCGCCAGCACTTCCTCGGTCGGTATGCCACGATCCATGCACCACACGCGCCGCGCTTTGCCGTATTGGCGCTCGATGCGGGCGAGGAAATCCTTCAGCGTGGTGCAGTCGCGCGTATTGCCCGCGAGCACCTCGTAGGCGAGCGGCAAACCTTCCGGCGTCACCACTAACGCAATCACTACCTGTACGCAGTCGGGACGATGATCGCGCGAGTAACCGTAGCGGCGCTTGTCCTCATCGTCCGCCGGCGGATCGGACTCGAAATACGTGCTGGTGAGGTCATACAGCAGGACATCGAAGCTCACGTTGAACAAATCGCGCCAGCGCCTCACCAGATGATCGAACAGCGCTTCTTTGTGCTCAAGTAGCCGGTCATGACAGGCGTACAGCGTGTGAATGTCGGCCAGCGCGCTATCGGCACCCAACAAATCGCCCAGCGCGCTGTGCTCAAACCAGTGCCGATGCAATCGCCATTCGCTGCCCGGCGAGAGCAGCCGATATGCCACCAGCACCAACAGCACTTGATCGAAGCGCGTGCCTTTGCGCGAAGGCGCCAGCCGCACCGCCCAGAATTCATCGAGCCCAAGCTGCTGCCACAGACGGTCGCGTTGGCTGCGCTCTTCTACGACACATTCCTTCGCGCCACCGGAATCGGCTGGTCCATGGGGATCGGCCGCATTGGCGCCATCGTTGGACCGGTGGTGGGCGGCATCTTGCTTGCCGCGGGAGTCACCTCGCAGTCGTTGTTTGTCATCGTAGGGGGCATCTCCCTTGTCGCTGCGATTTCCGTGCTTTGCATGGGGTGGTTTGTCCTGCGTGCGAGGTCTACGGACGCGCCGTCCTTGAAGGTCGACCCAACGCCTCGACGCGCTGCGGCCCTACGATAGGCCGCCACGTGTTCAGCACCGAAGTCAACTTTCCTAGGCTTCGTGCAACTCGCGTCGATCGTAATATTGCTCGAGCGATTTTGAGATAGGTTCTAACGTCGCCTCATGACCGGGCGTGGGCTCGCCCGGCGGGTCGACTCGGACTGGCCCTGCGAGGACGATGTACTGCCGCCTCGCTGCCGCGGGGTGTCCGAGACCGGCTGGGCAGCGCCCGTCAACTGGCGCAGCTCGTCCAGCAGCTTGACCGCGGCGCCCGGCAGGATGCCCTGCCGCCTGCGAAACGCCGTCAACGTGCGCCTGCCCTCGACGCCCGCAATCTCCAACGTGTCGATCACGCCCGCCTGTCGTTCGGCGTCGTACATCGGTGTGGCCATCCAGCTCAGGAATCCCGAGCGCGCGACCAGACACTTCAGCACCGTGATCGAGCGCGTCTCGACGACGACGTTCGGCACACCCAATCCATGCGAGGCGAACTGCTGGCGCATGTGTTCGTAGGGGGCCGTGCCCTTCGGTGGAATCGCCCAGCGTTCGTCGCGCGTGTCCGCGAGGCTCAGCTTGCGTTTGGTCCGTAACGGGTGGTCGAGCGCTGCGACGACATAGCTGCTGTCTTGCCACTGGCAATCACCGATCGCGCAAATCTCGTCCGTGTCATCGGCAGCGATGCTTAGCGCCAAGTCGATCTCGCGCTTGATCAACGCGTCGGCCAGCCGGTCCCAGACCCCTTCGATGATCTGCGCCCGCAGGTTCGGCCACTTCTGCAGCACTTGGTCGATCGCCATCGGCAGCACCACGCTGGCAATGCTGGCCACCGCGCCGACGCGGATCGTGCCCTTGGCCAGCCCGCGCAGGGCATCGATCTCTTCGCGCGCAATGTCGGCTTCGCGTTGCAGCAGGGTCGCGTGCGGCAGCAGGTCCAGCCGCCGCACCGTCCGACTCAAGGCCGGCTGCGTGACATGCAGCGTTTCGGCGGCGCGGCCCAGGCTGCCGCCTTGCACGATGGCGAGAAACGCTGCCAAGTGATCGCCCTTGAAGGCCATGCTCGATGGTAATGACTTTCGCTCGAAAGAGCAATTGTCAGACAAGCCTCGACGGCCAATACTGGGACCAACAAACACTTTGTCCGCGCCGCCGGCGCACTCCAGCCCAACCGAGCACCCAAGTGCAGACCCTCCGAATTTCCAACGACCTGAGCACGGGATCGAAGGCGACCTTCACCGTGCGCGACGCGACGATCGATCTGCTGCGTCGCTTGGGCATGACCTCCGTGTTCGGCAACCCGGGCTCGACCGAACTGCCGATGTTCCGCGACTTTCCCGAGGACTTCCGCTACGTACTCGGCCTGCACGAAGCGGTGGTCGTCGGCATGGCCGATGGATACGCGCAAGCGACGCGCAACGCAGCGCTGGTGAACCTGCATTCGGCCGCCGGCGTCGGCAACGCAATGGGCAACATCTTCACCGCGCACAAGAACCGCACGCCGCTGGTGATCACGGCGGGCCAGCAGGCGCGCTCGATATTGCCTTTCGATCCGTTCCTGTCGTCGACCCAGGCCACCGAGCTGCCGAAGCCATACGTCAAGTGGAGCATCGAACCGGCGCGCGCCCAAGATGTTCCACTGGCCATCGCCCGGGCCTACTACGTCGCGATGCAGGAGCCGCGCGGCCCGGTGCTGGTGTCGATTCCGGTCGACGATTGGGATCAGCCGGCCGAACCCGTCGTGCCACGCACCGTCAGCACCGAGCTGCGCCCCGAGCCGCGGGTGCTCGCGCAGATCGGCGATGCACTCGACACCTGCGACCGGCCCGCGTTCGTCGTCGGTGCGGCTGTCGACCGCGCCGGCGCCTGGGACCACGTCGTGCAGCTGGCCGAGACGCACAACGCCCGCGTGTATGTCGCACCGATGTCGGGCCGTTGCAGCTTCCCGGAAGACCACCGCCTCTTCGCCGGTTTCCTGCCGGCGATGCGCGAGAAGATCGTCTCGTTGCTTCGCGGACACGATCTGGTTCTCGTTCTGGGTGCGCCGGCGTTTGCCTACCACGTCGAAGGCAGCGGACCTCACATCCCGGAAGGCGCCAGCCTGTACCAGTTGATCGACGACCCAACCATCGCCGCTTGGGCGCCGGTAGGCACCTCCGCGGTAGGCAACATCCGGCTCGGCGTGATCGACCTGCTGGCGCGCCCCGCCCCGAAGGCGCGGGCGCAGCCCGCGGCGGGCGCGCCGCGCCCGCGGGCGGAGCCGTCGTCGCCGATGTCAGTGGCGTTTGCATTGCAGACCTTGGCCGAAGTGCGCGATGCCGCGGACATCGTGGTGGAGGAGGCGCCGAGTTCGCGGCCGGTGATGCAGACTCATCTCCCCATCACCCGCAGCGCAAGCTTCTTCACGATGGACAGTGGCGGCCTGGGCTATGGCATGCCGGCCGCTGTCGGCGTCGCATTGGCCAGCCCCGGCAAGCGCGTCATCGGCCTGATCGGCGACGGCTCGAGCATGTACTCGATCCAGGCGCTATGGAGTGCGGTCCAGCTGAAGCTGCCGGTCACTTTCGTGGTCCTCAACAACGCCCGCTACGGCGCATTACAGGAATTCGCGCCGGTATTCGGATTCTCCGACACCGACCCCGTCCAAGGCACCGACCTGCCGGGCATTCATTTCGTGGCGCTGGCTCAAGGCATGGGCTGCCAAGGCGTGTGCATCACCGAAGCCGACAAGCTGCGCGATGCCCTGCGCGATGCGCTGCGCTCGCCGACGCCGACGCTCGTCGAGATCCAGGTCGCCTGACCACCATCCCCTCGTTCCATACCCCAGCCCGAACGGAGACAAAGATGAACACGATCTCGATGCTGATCAACGGCGAGCAGAC
>VBCY01000020.1 GCA_005882995.1 Betaproteobacteria bacterium | reverse complement strand
CAATGCGGAGACCTGGCTCGACTTTACCGATCTCGTCTTCATCGATCCGGTCGGCACCGGCTATAGCCGCTTCGTCGCCACGGGTGAGGACGTACGCAAGCGCTTCTTTTCGATCGACGGCGACGTCAACTCGATCGCAGTGACGATCCGCCGCTGGTTGGAGAAGTACGACCGGCTACTGTCACCCAAATTTGTCGTCGGCGAGAGCTATGGCGGCATCCGCGGGCCGAAGGTCGTTCGTGAATTGCAAACCCAGCAAGGCGTCGGGGTGAAAGGTCTCATCCTGGTCTCGCCGTTGCTCGACTTCCGCGAATTCTCGGGCTCCAGCCTGCTGCAGTATGTGTGGAGCCTTCCGACCATGGCGGCGGTAGCGCGCGAGGCGAAAGGCTCCATTACCCGGGCCGACGTCGCCGACGTGGGCAAGCCGATGCCGAGGCCACCACACGCCTTGCCGACAGGGTGGCGGCATTGACAGGGATCGATCCGGCCGTCAGCCGCGGGCTGGCCGGGCGCTTCGATGTTTCCGAGTTTCGTCGCGAACTGGACCGGCGCAACGGCAAGGTAAGGGGACGCTACGATGCTTCGGTCTCAGGCTCCGATCCGTATCCGGACTCGAGTTCCCATCATTTCGACGATCCATCCGGCGAACCCTTGATCGCACCGTTGACCAGCGCCGCAGTCGACCTCACCAAGCGCAAGCTTGATTGGAAACCGGACGGACCTTATGAGCTGCTCAGTCGCGCGGTCGAAAGGTCCTGGGATTTCGGCCGCGGCCTAAATCCGCCCCAGTCGATCTCCCAACTGAGAGAGATGCTCGCCTCGGACCCAAAACTGAAGCTGCTCGTAGGCCATGGGCTGTTCGATCTCGCCACGCCGTATTTCGGCACGAAAATCCTGCTCGACCAATTGCCGGCCTACGCTTCGCCCGAGCGCGTGAAGCTCTTGGTGTATCCTGGCGGACACATGTTCTATTTGCGCGACGCTTCGCGCCGGGCTTTTCGAGCCGAGGCCGAGGCGCTGATGAAGTGAGAGCCCGGTCAAAACAAAAGCCGACGCAAACCTTAGGGATTTGCGCCGGCCATTTGTGCCGCCGAACTCAGTAAACGAGGCCGGTGCCGGGCGGTTTTTCGAGAGCTGCGGCGAGCGAGCGATATTCCTCGCTGCTGGTGCCGGCCAAAGCGGCGATCCGGTTCAAGTGGTATTGCGCCTGCTCCCGGTTGCCCTGTTCGACCTGCCACAATCCGTAATACTGCCAGGTCTTGACGTGGTTCGGGTCCGCCTTCAGCGCGCGCTCGTACCAGATTTGCGAGACCTTGTAGTCGCCGAGCTTGCGATAGGAATAGCCGATCAGATTGGCGACGGCGGCGCTGTCGTCGTGACCAAGCGCCTTCAGCTGCTCGATGGCGGCGGCATAGTCATTGCCCTGATAGATCGTGGCGTAGGCGGCGCGATACCCCTTGGCGAATGCCGCATCCTGGATGCTGGGCGTGACTTCGCTGGTCTTTTTCTTCTTGGACTTGCTCGAGGATGGCGGAGGCGCATCGTTGTCGGGCGCGGCGTACGCCTTGGTGACCAAGGGCGCGGCGACCAGCGCCATCGAAAACATTACCAGCGTCAAAAGCCTGATCGCGAATTTGCTCATGCATCCCTCCTGATTTCCAATAAGGCGATCCTATACCGAAGCCCGCTAATTTGAACACCCGCAGGTTCCGAACATTCCCGGGCGATCATTCCGGAGGAGTTCGGCATCCCCAGTTGGGAACATGACGAATATGTCATCCAGATGAACGAAGTCCGTCGCTGTGCTTCAGGATGGGTTCAGCGCGCGGCAAGTAGGTTCGGCGCCATGATCGACGAGCCCGGCCATTCGACCGGCCATCTCTCGATCCCTTTGAAAGAGGAGACGACCATGTTGAAGACAATTTCCGCTGCGCTGCTCGCAGTTTCCGTCGCTGCCGCGCCCGTCATGGCGGCTGGTTCCAGCAAAACCACGCAAGCGCCCGCCGCAAAAGCGGCGCAGGTGAAGCCGAAGGCGGACGCGCAGCCGAACGCGCTGAACGCCAATGCGAAAATGGGCCGCCATCATGTCAAGCATGTTCGCCATCATGGCGCCCACAAGAAGGTGAGTGCGGCCAAGACCTCGAAGGCTACGATCAAGCCCGCGCCCGCCACCAAGCGCGGCTGACGCAGATCCGCGGGCGTGGCTTGACTACATTGCCCCGCCGCTCCCAGCGTTCGACATCCCAGATCTCAATTTCGTTTCCGCGGCGGACGGGCCTAGGATTCGACGAACCGCTTACACGCTCGTATAAGGTCCGAGGGTATGCCTGGACGGCTCCTGCGCTTAGGGCAAACGACCGAAAAACGAGTTGCACTTGTGGGGATATCGGCAACGCGCGCGGCGATCCTGATGCTGCCGATCGCACTCACAGCCTGCGCCGGTGGCGACGACGGCAGAAGCGTCGCCTATACCGACGATCGCGGCGTCGCCAACCAGCCGTATCCCGACAATTACCGCGCCGAATTGCTGGCGTTCATGAAAACCTATCTCAATGATCCACGCGGCGTACACGATGCCGCGATGGCCGAGCCGGTGCAGCGCACCGTCGGCGGACGTTTGCGTTATATCAGCTGCCTACGTTTTACCCCACGCGAATCCGACGGAAGTTACCGCGAGGTGCGCGAACGCGCCGTTCTCTACGTCAATGGCCGGCTCGACCGCGTGGTCGAGGACGCCAGCGGCAAAGCTGACGCGCTAGCGCTTGGCCGCGGGTCCACGCGATAACCGCGTCAAAGAACAATTACCCTTGATCAAGTTTGATCAAGCTTGATCTCCGCCCGACGCGGCAATCGCCCATAATCGAACGCGCCAAAATCGCGTCGAGCCGCCGCCGCTATCGCACCAATATCTCTATCTCTCGATGCAGACTATCATAACGCTTTGATTCGCAAAGGACGGCATGAACATTGCTTAAGATAAAACCGGGACTGGCTTTGACATTCAGGAGCGTGGCAAATGAAACGCATCGTGTTTGGTCTGACCCTTGGTGTGATAATTACTTGCCTGGTTGGCAGCGTGACAGCTCGCGATCTCGACGGCCGATACGCCAATTCACCGCTTAAATCCTGGTTCGACCGTCTCGCGAGCG
>VBCY01000180.1 GCA_005882995.1 Betaproteobacteria bacterium | reverse complement strand
GCCAAAGAATTCGTCGAAGCCGTGGACCGTGGGCAGGAACTCATTCAAATCGCCAAGGTGGTTCTTGCCGAACTGGCCCGTGGCGTAGCCCATCGATTTCAATATCGTGGCGATGGTCACCGCTTCCGCCGGTAGCCCGATCTTGGCGCCGGCCTGGCCGACCGTGGTCATGCCGGTGCGGATCGGCAGCTCGCCGGTGATGAAGTTCGCGCGGCCTGCCGTGCAACTTGCCTCGGCGTAGTAGTCGGTAAACAACATGCCTTCCTTGGCGATCTTGTCGAGCTGGGGCGTCCGGCCCGCCATCATGCCGCGGTGATAGGCGCCGATGTTCCACATGCCGATGTCGTCGCCCATGATGACGACGATGTTGGGTTGCTTTGCCGGGGCCTGCGCAAGTGCCGGGGCTGCCGCGCCCAGCGCAATTGCGCAGCCGGCTAGCAGTCCGGTCAACAGAAGCTTGATCCTCATTTCATTGCTCCCAAGAATTAATCGAATCCCATACCGATTTGCTGCTTGCATCACTCTGAGGACATAATTTGTCCCCGGTTATTCTCCATGCTGATGCCGGTCCAAGCCCGCTTCTTTGCTTCATTGCGGAGTGCGCCGAAGAGAGATCCCGCGCAAGCAATGAGCCACCGTCCGGCGGGGGGGAACGATACACATCTTTCGCTTCTTCGTCGAGTGAGTTCTTGCGGATGGCGCGGCTAGATGCGCCGTTTCATTTACTCTTGATCGGAGTCGGATGCTCGGGCAACACTTCCACCATGTGTGGTGCGAAGCGTTTTTGCGGCCACGTTAATGGGTCGAAGAGTCTCTTGAGCAGCTCGCCCCCGACATCGCGCTTGAGAAACTGCTGCTCATAATGGTCGAACAGGCGCTCTCCGAAGAGCGCGTAGGCCAAAGCGGTAAAGCTGCCTCCGGAAACGCTGCTGATGAGATCGACCTCGCTCAACATGGGGTGGGTCGCACCCCAGGCGCCCACCTGAGTGCGGCGCAACTCTTCGAGCACTCCGTGGCAGAATTGGCGGCAGGCGCGGCCTTCGCCGTGAACGGACCGTCACGATGCAGCATTCGTCGCCGCTGCTGGAAATCCTGCTGGGCACAGTGCCGCTGCTCGGCACGCTATTCATCCACGGTGCCGGAATGAACGTCGTGCAGTGGCGGTTCCGCCGGCATGGCGCCCCGCGCAGGCGATCGCGCCTGCGCGCTAACATCTACTTCGCGCTGATGATCCTCATGATACTGGCTACGCACCTCGCCGAAATCGCGCTGTGGACGGGCACGCTGATCTTCCTCGAGGCGATTCCGTCGCTGCGCGACGCGTTCTACTACGTCGCCGGCACTTATACGACGCTCGGGTATGGCGAAGGCACGCTGCCGGAGATCTGGCGGCTGATGGGGCCGATGATCGCGATCTCTGGGCTCTTGGCGTTCGGCTGGACCACAAGCGTGCTCATGAGTCTCGTCACGCAGGTCAACGCTGAACGGAACGCCGAGGAGCGGAGCCGCGAGGGCGGCTGACGGCACGTTGCCTCACGGCGCAGGACCCGATCCCGTCGGCCTCGCCGAATAACGCTGCGCGCGTCAAACGTTGGCGACCCGGATCTCCCTGCCTGCGCGCTATAGCGGTGCATCGGTGCGTGTCAAAGCGCCGTGACCCTGACATTGTGATGGAACGCGACGAACCTAGCCGCGCGCCCCGCGCACGGAGCTTGTTAACGGCTTGCGACGATTGATCAGCGCACATTTCGATGCCGGCTCGGGACAGATCGGCTTCCATGCCTCCCATTGTTCGCGTAGCGTCTTCCAGCGGCACTTTGCGTGAGATCTCGGCATATTGCTCGCCATCAGGAAGTTGAGAGATATCGATGTCGTAGACCTTGCCCTTGGTGCGGTATGTCCGGACTTGAATGGGACCCAGCCCACGAATTCCAGAGGGCAATGGCCAGATTCCGACGACTTCGCGCAAGTATCTGACCTGAGATAGGCTTAGCACCTGGGATGGCATTACGCGACCGGCAAGCAGGTCGTTTGTGCTCTTTGCGTCCAAGCTAAGGTTGAGCGACACGGCACCAGCCTTGCTCTTACCGTAAACGTCGTATTCGCACTTGCCTTCACCCGGTGGCACTAGCTTGGGGTCAAGCCGCACGCAATCCTGATCGGCCACCTTCAACGTAAATTCGGAGCGACCATCTGCTGTCACGCGAAGGCGAAGGCGCAGCCCTCGCCCAAAGAGCGTGAGCGCAGCGTCATCGAATTGCCAGACCTCGATCGGAGTGCCGCGGCGGTGCAGATCAAGCGCTTGCACGATCTGGTCAGCGGGCGCGCAAAGCGCGATTTGAATCTCCGCCCGAGCTCCGTTTGGGCCCGGTGGCGAGTCTGCAGCGTGGACTCGTGGCTGGGCCCCGGCCATCGCGGACAGCATTGCCAGCATCGCGGTCGCATTGCGCGTAATCCGGGTCATTTTGACGCCCGATCCGGTACGTGAACCAGGAACTCCGGCATGTCGGGGAGTCCCTCAATGAACGTGCCCTTTTTCTTCCCCTTGATCGAGAAGCGCCGGACCCGCTGATCGAACCGTTCGGCGACGTAGAGATCGCCGTCCGGGCCGATCGCAAAGCCGGACGGGGCCTTGAGCTTCCCGTCGATCACCACGCGCGCCTTGAGCTTGCCGCGCGGAGTCCGCTTTGGGATGTCGTAGGCGAGGATGCTACCGGTTCCGGCAGCGCCGATGTAAAGCGTCTCGCCGTGCAGGATAAGGTGCACGGGCTTCGCGAGCTTCTTCCCCTGGATGCGCGCCACGAGCCGCCCGGTCTTCAGCTCGTAGACCTTGACGACGTTCCCCGCTTCGCCCGCCACATAGAGGTGCTTGCGATGCACGATGATGCCGCGTACGGAGTGCCGAGGCTTGCCGTGTACGTCGAGCACCACCTTGAGGCCCTGCGGCGC
>VBCY01000179.1 GCA_005882995.1 Betaproteobacteria bacterium | reverse complement strand
AATGCGGTTCGACGACCAACAGCGTCGATCGGCAAAAGCAGGTTGCCTTCGGACCGACGTATTTCGTCATCAATGTCACGGCGGCAGTGAAGAAGAACTCGGGCATAAAGTCGCTGGCCGATCTGGGCGGCAAGACGATTTCGACGACCGCCGGCACCACGTCGGTCACCTTGCTCAGGAAGTACGACAAGACCAAGAACGCCGAGATCAGGTCGATCGACGCCAAGGATCACGCAGAATCATTTCTTCTGCTTACGCAGGATCGGACTTCGGCGTTCATCATGGACGACATACTGCTCGCCGGACTCATCGCGAATTCTGCCAATCCCGGCGACTATACGATTCTGACCAATGAATCGTTGCGTACCGAGCCTTACAGCATGATGCTGCGCAAAGACGACCCGCAGTTTAAAGCGCTCGTCGACAAGACGATTGGGCAGGTGATGAAGTCGGGAGAGATCAACACGCTCTACGCCAAATGGTTCACCAAGCCAATCCCGCCCAAGGGCGTCAATATGAATTTCCCGGAGACCCCGGCGATCAAGGAAGCGTTCGCGAATCCGAGCGACAAAGGGGTCGAATAGGTCGCCGGGTCTCGGGGCGCATCAGCAGGGCCGGAGGGCGATCCAAAGCTTCCGGCCCTTGTTGTTTGCGGTGCGCGATTGAGGCGACTTGCAGGGGTCATTCGTGTGCTGCAACGATGGGAGTGAACTATGCACTACAACTGGAACTGGGGCGTCTTCTTCCAGGAACTTCCCGGAGGCGGTGAGGAATACTGGCAGTTGATCGTCTGGGGCATTGGCTGGACGCTCGCCGTCTCGGCCTGTTCATGGGTAATCGCAATCGCCCTCGGCTCGGTGATCGGCACGATCCGAACGACCAACAGTCCATGGCTCGTTCGCTTCGGCAATGGCTGGGTCGAATTCTTCCGCAATGTCCCGCTGCTTGTGCAGATGTTCCTTTGGTATTTCGTGATACCCGAATTCATCCCTCCGCTCAAGTCGTGGGTCGTGCGGACGGACCCAGCGCACGCGCAGTTCGTCTCGGCGGTACTCTGTCTGGGACTGTTCACATCGGCGCGGATTGCCGAACAGGTGCGCGCGGGTATCCAGTCGCTGGCGCGCGGTCAGAGAGCCGCCGGCATGGCGATCGGCCTCACACAGCCCCAGGTGTACCGCTTCGTCCTCCTGCCCATGGGCTTCCGAATCATCATTCCGCCGCTGACCAGCGAGACGATGAACCTGATCAAGAACTCGTCGGTGGCTCTGACCATCGGCTTGGCGGAGCTCACCTTCAGGGCACGAGAGATGGGCGAGTACACGTTCAACTTTTTTGAAGCCTTCACGGCGGCGACGCTGATCTACATCGTCATTGCCATGACCGCAAATCGCGTCATGGCATACGTGGAAAAGCGCGTGGCCGTCCCCGGTTACATCGCCGGTGGCGGAAAGTAGGAGATTGCCATGCATTTAGACTTCGGCATCATTTCCAGCGGTCTGCCATTCCTCTGGACGGGTTTCCAGTATACGGTCCAATTGACCGCGGTCTCGGCGATTGGAGGACTTTTCTTCGGGACGCTGCTCGCGCTTGCTCGGCTGTCCTCGATCAAATGGCTTTCCACGTTTGCCGCGGGCTACGTCAACCTGATGCGATCGATCCCGCTGGTGTTGGTGATTTTCTGGTTCTTCTTCCTGATGCCCCTGGTGCTTCAAGCGATGGGCGGCTCCGAGCGTCCGGTGCAAATTGGCGCCGAGCGCACCGCCGGGCGGGCATCCAATCCATCCCAAGAGGGCAGGTCCATTCCGCGTACGCGCTGGGGCTGACCTACGGCCAGGCAATGCGCCTGGTAATTCTCCCGCAGGCGTTTCGCAACATGATCCCGGTCTTGCTCACGCAAACCATCATCCTGTTCCAGGACACGTCGCTGGTCTACGTGATCTCGGCAACCGACTTCGTCGGCGCCGCATCGAAGATCGCTCAGCGTGATGGGCGTCTGGTCGAGATGTATCTTTTCGTGGCCGTGGTTTACTTCGTTATCTGCTACACCCTGTCGTACCTCGTAAAGAGGCTGCAGAAGAAAATCGCCGTCATTCGCTAGCTTGAGGCGTCGGTTCAAGGGAGAACAAGATGATTTCGATCGATCACATATCGAAATGGTACGGCCAGTTCCAGGTGCTGAACGATTGCACGACCAACGTCGAAAAGGGCGAGGTCATCGTGGTCTGCGGGCCGTCGGGCTCCGGCAAATCGACGCTGATCAAGTGCGTCAATGCTCTCGAGCCCTTTCAGAAGGGAACGGTCACCGTCGATGGCATCTCGGTCAGCGATCCGAAAACCAATCTTCCCAAGCTGCGTGCTCGCGTCGGCATGGTGTTCCAGCATTTCGAGCTGTTCCCGCATCTGTCGATCACCGACAACCTTACGCTGGGACAGATCAAGGTGCTCGGCCGCAGCAAGGACGAAGCGACGAAGCGTGGCGTCAAGCTGCTGGATCGCGTCGGCTTGATCGCGCAGAAGGACAAGTTCCCGGGTCAACTCTCCGGTGGCCAACAGCAGCGGGTAGCCATCGCCCGCGCCCTGTCGATGGATCCCATCTGCATGCTGTTCGACGAGCCGACTTCGGCGCTCGATCCGGAAATGATCAACGAAGTGCTCGACGTCATGGTGGCGCTCGCCAAGGAAGGCATGACGATGATGGTCGTCACGCATGAGATGGGTTTTGCGCGCAAGGTCGCGCACCGCGTCATTTTCATGGACCAGGGTGCGATCGTCGAGGATGCCAAGAAGGACGACTTTTTCGGCAAGCCGCGCTCCGAGCGCGCTCAGCTTTTCCTGTCGAAGATACTGCAGCACTGACGATACGGTGTCGCTGGGCGCTTGCATGGCTTTTGAGGGGCCGGTGTAGACTAGACTTAGTTTAGTCAAGACGGTCTTGCCCACATGACCCAGGTCAATATTCATGAAGCCAAAACGCATCTTTCACGGCTTGTGGAGGAGGTGAGCGGCGGCGCGGAGGTCGTAATTGCGAAGGAAGGCAAGCCGGTCGCCAGGCTGGTGCCCATGGTGCCAGCCAAGCGCGTGCGCAAACTCGGAATGCTGAAAGGCAAGCTCAGGGTCCCGGATGACTTCGACGGTCCTCTGGCGGCGAAAGTCATAGCCTCTTTCGAAGGGCACTGATGCGCGCGCTGCTGGACACGCACATTCTCTTATGTCTAATAACGGAGACTTGATCTAACAGCCAGTGTCAGATAGCAGTCGCCGTCGACCGACAGAGGCCACAACCAGTCGGTTGGAGTATGCCGAATGGGAGATAACTTGGGCGCGGAGCCCCGACACGTACAGTCAGCGGGGGACACAGCAATTTACCCGTTCGTCCGGGCGGCACCTTGACCGGCTATCATCACCCTATCCCTGTTTTGTATGCGCTAACACGCCGTCCACCTGGCCGGTTAAGCTTCGTTCCTCACCCACTTGTTACTCACCACAATCGATCATGCTCAAGATCATTACTCTTCTGGCCTCACTTGCGTTCTCTTCGATTGTCGATGCCACGACACCTAGCGCAGACTCCATCGAGGCGCTGCTCGCCGCCACGAGGGCGGAAAAGTTGGGCGATACAATGTTAGCCAATATAGATCAGATGATGCGGCAGTCGATGGCCGCCAGCGCACGAGGCCAGCAGTTGTCGGCCGAGCAGCAGCGAGTCGTTGATGCAACGCGGGCCAAATTGGTCCAGGTGTTGCGCGAAGAGCTGTCCTGGGACAAACTGCGCCCGGTTTACGTCCAGATCTACCAGGAAACCTTTACCCAAGAAGAGATCGACGGGCTAATCGCCTTTTACAACAGCCCAGCAGGCGCTGCGTTCGTTGAGAAGATGCCCGTGGTAATGCAGCGGTCCATGTCAATCATGCAATCGCGCACCGCGCCGATGATGGAGAAGATGAAGGCGGCGATGCAGCAGGCAATCGCTGAGGCCAAGGCCGCAAAGTAGGGCCAAGGCGGCTAACCTTTCATCAAGCGGACAGCCGGGGGCTTCGCCGTTATAAG
>VBCY01000178.1 GCA_005882995.1 Betaproteobacteria bacterium | reverse complement strand
TCAGCGTATAATTCACATTTACGTCTCTCTCGTCGATGGCAGAGCTTCTCACGCTGCGCGGGCGCAACGCCCTGTCTCCGTTTCGCGTCGCCAAGCTGCTGTCGAGCCTCGCTGGAAGCCAGGTCCACGCCATCACTGCCGACTTCTGGCACTTCGTCCAAAGCTCTCACCCGCTCGAGGCAAGCGAACGTCAAACGCTCGATCGATTGCTGAGCTACGGGGCGCACACCGCTCAGCATGAGGATAAGGGCGAGCTTCTGCTCGT
>VBCY01000176.1 GCA_005882995.1 Betaproteobacteria bacterium | reverse complement strand
CGTTCTTCCTCAAGGCACTCGAACCGCTCGGCGTAGCTGTTGTCTCGGAGGGGCCGCCGACGTACGGTGTCGAGCTTAGCCCAAAGGGTAAGGCTTCATTGTGCCTGTACCAAACCGAGGAGAAGCCGGCGCATCTTCACTTGGCGTTCACGGCCGAGAATCGCCAGCAAGTCGAAGCTTTCTATCGCGCGGCTCTGGAGGCGGGTGGCAAAGACAATGGTGCGCCTGGTCTGCGCCCGCACTACCACGCGAACTACTATGCAGCTTTCGTCATTGGTCCGGACGGGCACAACATCGAAGTGGTTTGCCACGAACCCGAGGCCTAACCCTTCCATCGAGGGGACGTCCACAAGCGGGCTTCGCCCACTTTCGGCCGCCCCTCATGTCAAACGTTAGGCATGAACATCCATATCGACGCAGATTATGAGCACTGAAACTACTTACCTCTTGAGCGCGGTGGTCGTTGGGCTTGGCGCAACTCTGTTCATGGACGTCTTGGCACTGTTAATGAAGCGTGCATTCAGCATTCCTTCGGCCAACTATTGTCTGGTCGGGCGCTGGCTTCGCCATATGCCCGAAGGCACGTTCATGCATGCGAGTATCGCCGCCGCTCCGCAAAAACGTTCTGAGTGCACAGTGGGCTGGATCGCCCACTACGTCATTGGAACCGTGTACGCACTCGTGCTCGTTGCCTTTGTCTCAGGTAGCTGGCTTGCGCGGCCAACCTTGTTGCCCGCCATGCTTTTCGGCATTGGTAGTGTGCTGGTCCCATACCTAATCATGCAGCCGTCGTTCGGGCTCGGCATTGCTGCGTCAAGAACGCCCAATCCAACGCAGGCTAGGCTGCGAAGCCTTGTGGCGCACACCGCCTTCGGCGTCGGGCTCTATGTATGTGCTGTTGGCGTGAGCTACGTGCTAAGGGTTCATGCCTAACCTCTCGCTCAACCCGGACGCCCCTCGGCAGGCCTGTGGCCCGTCCGTCGTCGCGCCGGTTAGCTTGGTTCGTTGGGCGTCTTGTAACGTGACACGTTGCTCCCCGGGCTGGTGTTGCACCCGGTTACGGGAAATCGTAAAGGGCAATGGGCAGTGCGAGTGAGCGGGGATTGGCGTGTCACTTTCAGGTTTCTTGAAGGGCACGCCACCGATGTGGACTACGAGGACTATCATCGAGTTTTCTTTCATGCTTATGCATAACCCTCCCCATCCAGGCGCAGTTCTGCGTGAACTATGCCTCGAGCCCCTCGGGGTTTCCATTACCGAAGCTGCCGAGGCTCTTGGAGTCACGCGCAAGACGCTATCGGCCATCTTGAACGGGCGCGCAGGTATTAGCCCCGAAATGGCTGTTCGGCTTTCGCTGGCGTTCGGAACGTCGTCAGAAAGCTGGCTGAACCAGGAGCTGCAATATGATCTTTGGCAGGCTGAGAAGCGGCGTAAGGAGCTGCGCGTCAAGAAACTCGCCGCTTAGTGAACGCCAAGACGCCCAACCGCTCGCTCAACCCGGATGCCCCTCGGCGGCGCTGCGCGCCGTCCGTCGTCGCACCGGTTAGCTTGGTTCGTTGTTAGAGCGCATCACATGCCCACGGCACCGCGTCAATTCTGGATCGGCGTCGTTTCGCGCGAGCATGTTCGGCTTGGGGTCAAAGGCGGCTTCATTCAGCTTGGCCACGGGAAGAAGGCGCCGCTTCAACGCCTACGCGCGGGAGACGCGTTGGTCATGTATTCGCCCCGCATCGCCTATCCCTATGGCGAGCCGTTGCAGGCGTTCACAGCGATTGGCGTCGTATCTACGGGCAAGCTCTATCAGGTGGAGATGACAGAAGACTTCAAACCCTACAGGATTGATGTCAGGTTCTTCAAGGCAAAAGAGGTGCCGATCAAGCCTCTCATCGATGCCTTGTCTTTCATCAAGAGCAAGACACACTGGGGTGCCGCATTCCGCTTCGGGCAGATCAAGATACCCTCCGACGATTTCAAGGTCATCGCCAACGCAATGGGCGTTGAGTCCGAGTTCCAAAAGTATGTGCTCTAACTTCTCGCTCAATCGGACCGCTCGCCGGCGGCGCTTGCGCGGCCGCTCGCGGCCGGTTAGTTTGGTTCGTTAGGGCTCACAGTGAAGCGCCTCCTTGTCCTCTGCTCAATTCTACTGGCAGCTCCTGCGCAATCCGGCCAGGAATGGGAACTCATCTCCGTCACACGCGGCCCCACCTGGGAAGTGAACGAAGCAAAGGGTGCTTTGAAGCAAAACGGAAGAGTTCTCGAAGGCGTTTTGAAGGACAAGACTGACGGCAAAGCGGATTATCAGATCCGTGTCGAGCTAAATGGCGAGCATGCACAAGCTACTTTTCGGTTCATCTCCGAAAACGACGAAGGTACGAAACTGACCGGGATATACAAGAGAACGGCGAAGCCAACAAAAACACACTGTCCCGAACAGATTCAACTTATGAATTCGTTTCAATACATCGGGCTCGCCCGCAATGCGTGTGAGCCCTAACCACGCGTTCAATCGGACCCGCCGGTACGGGCCTTCTTTCTCGCTTGCTTCAGTGGCGGCGGGCCGGTTAACTTGGTCTCGTTAGGCGCCATAGTCAGGCTCATCCAATAGGGTCCTCGAGAGAGCCGGCATACTATGCCAAGAAGTAAGACGTTTAAAGCTATCACTGGCGTTGCTGTTTCGTTTGCCGGTCTCGCAGGCACGATTATTCTGCTGTCGGAATTACAAATAATAGACTTCGAGGTGGCGAAACTAATGCTTGTTGCGTTGCTGGCGATTTACGTCGGATTCGGATTTCTAATTGCTGTCTATCGCTTCATTGATAAGCTGCGATGAGCGTAATTCCGGCTGCAGGAGACCGAGCTGAAGACCAGCAAAGGTGGCGCCTAACCGCTCGGCCAACCCGGATGCCCCGTCGGCGGAACTTCGTCTCCGCCTGCGGGGCGCCGGTTAGCTTGGTTCGTTAGGCATCGCTTCCATGCAGACCAACGAGCTCACGCGCAATCTCAACTGGTCGAGCGCTGAGAAGAAGATCGCGCGTGCTGCCTTTGACGCTGCGTTGGAAAGGGAACGTGCCGCCGCGCGGCGCGAAGTTGAACGTATCCTGCTAAGCTCGCCCGATTCGGCCGAGATCTGGCACGTTCGCGACTATCTCAACGAGAAGGCTCGCGAAATCGATACGAAGTACGACTATCGGTATTCCGTGCTCATCGACGTCTTCGCTCTGCTTGTCGCGCAGGGTTGGCTTACCCTTGATGAGCTCATGGGGCTTCACAGCGAGAAGCTCGGGCTCATTCAGGCGGCAAGCGCTTATTGGGGCAAACGCGATGCCTAACCCCTCGCTCAAGCGAACCGGTTAGCTTGGTTCATTAGGCCACATGTGACGCTATGAATGTTACGTTACTCAAAGCGCTGGTCGCGTTCGTGCCAATGCTTATGCTATTGGCCGGTTCAGTGCTTCTCTATGCGAAAGCTAAAACTACGTCGTCTCTGTTACAGGTGCTTGGTACCGCAGGCCTGATGGTCGTCGTTATCACTCACGTTTGCGAAGCACTCAACTTGTTTCCTTCGATGCGTTGGGGAGCCGAAGACAGCATTGGTCATTATCACGATTTCTGGAGCGTTGTCATCGGTCTGTCGCTGTTTCCCATCGGATATTTATTTCACGCGCTCGCTCAGCCGGCGAGTGACCGTTCCTGGTAAACCGAGCGACGATCTGGCGACCGGAACATTCGGCAGTATTCTCAAACAGGCTGCGCTGAAGAAATGAGGCCCAAATGCGTTATGCCGTGGTAATCGAAAAGGCTGAGAATAACTACTCCGCGTACGTTCCCGATTTGCCGGGTTGCGTTGCTACCGGCGCTACGGTGTCCGAAGCGGAGGCTCAAATCCGCGAAGCTATTGAATTCCATCTTGAAGGTCTGCGCGAAGATGGTTTTCCTATACCGCCAGCCTCAAGCCAAGTCGAGTACATCGACGTCGTGGCCTAACTGCTCGCTCAACTCGGACGCTCCTGGGCTGGCATGCGGCCCGTCCGTCGTTGCGCCGGTTAGCTTGTTTCGTTAGTCATGCATCGACGCTTCCGCGCCGGCGGAGCGTCGCTCGCTCAATGTCTTTCTAGCGATTGTTCTTTTCCTGTGCGCCGCGGTCGCGTTTTATCAGCTGCCTGGGCTTGGGTTGCCGCTTGGTCTATTGTTGTCAGGCCTATTGATCGTGGCTGTGATGTTGGGTTCACCTTGGGTCAAATTGTCACTGCATGCGTCGTTCGCAGCTTTCGCACTACTGCTGCTCTGGCCGCTCAAGCTTTGGTATGTTGCGCTTGCGAGCGTAGCGGCGGCGAGCATATGCTGGTCTCGCGTGGTGCTCGGTCGACATACTATCGCGGAGGTGTTAGGCGGCAGCTTCCTGGGTGGGCTATTTGGCGCGTGCTTCTGGCTTGTGTTGCTTGCGCACGGCTAACCTCGCGCTCAACGCGGGCGTTCCCCGGCAGGCCTGCGGCCCGTCCGTCGTGGCGACGGTTAGCTTGTTTCGTTAGTCACTTAGTGGAAAATGAAATGAGTCAACATCCAATAGCGCTACTCATCGAGAAGGCAGACAAAGCGATCAATGAGGAGGACTTCGACACCGTGGTCGATCTCTATGCCGAGGACGCTGTCCTGGTGATTCGGCCTGGCAAGACTGCGGTAGGCAAAGTCCAAATCCGGAACGCAATGGAAGCCATTGCAGCTCACTTCGATCGTAGCTTGGACGTGCGACAAGCTGGAATGGTGATTCTCGAAACCGGAGACACTGCGCTCGTATTGGCAAGGACACTAGTGTCCGCGAAAAACTCTCCAACGATCGAACGAAAGGCCACGTATGCGTTCAGGAAGGACGCAGAGGATCGATGGATGTGCGCCATCGACAACTCCTATGGGCACGAAGTGCTTGACGCAGGTGCCTAAGCCTGCGTTCAACATGGACGCTCATCGCATGGACGCTCGTCGGCGGCGCTTCGCGCCGTCGGTCGTCGCGCCGGTTAGCTTGGTTCGTTAGGCAGTACGCATGACCACGTGCATCGCATTGCTCCGTGGCGTCAACGTCGGCCGAGCCAAGCGTCTGGCGATGGCGGATCTACGCGAGCTGGTCAAGGGGCTCGGTCACACAAACGTGCGCACTCTGCTCAATAGCGGCAACGTCGTCTTCGATGCGCATCGCGTGAATATCAGCAAGATCGCGCACTCGCTCGAAGCAGCGATTGCAGACAGATTTGGATTTGCCGCCGCCGTCGTGATTCTTACCGCAGCTGATCTCGCCGCGGTGATCCTGGAGAACCCGCTTCAAATCGAAGCGACCGATCCGTCGAAGTACCTGATCGCGTTCGTCTCAAGCACGACCAGCCTGGCCAAGGCCAAGCCTCTTCTCGCTGAGTCCTGGAAGCCTGAAGCCCTTGCCATCAGTAGGCGAGCGGCATACGTTTGGTGCGCAAATGGAATCATCGAGTCCAAGCTCCTACAAGCCTTCGGTCGTGCCACGGGGGGAGTCGCCACAACTCGAAACTGGGCGACCCTACTCAAGTTGCAGACCGCTGCGGGCCCGATCCGGGATGCCGGATAACCTCTCGCTCAACGCGGACGCTCCTCGGCGGCACTTCGTGTCCGCTTGCGCTACGCCAGCTAGCTTGGTTCGTTAGCCGTCAACGATGTCGCCGTTCCGAATGGTTGCCTTGCGAGAAGGGACGCCGGCGACTCACTGTTCGATGTCGATTCATTGGAAATGACGCTAGCAAAGATGGAATTGTTTGCGCTGCTCTTGATTCGCATACCTGACCACACTCGAGGAATCTCATGAAACCAAGGTCGCTTGCTCGATGGTTATCCAGGCTTGCTGTGGTCGCTCTGTTGATAGCGGGCGCAGCATCTGCCGCCGATGTGCACGTGATGATCTCGGCCGGCTTTTACGGAGCTTATTCCGAGCTGGGTCCGGCTTTCGAGGGCGCGAGCGGCCATCACCTGGTCACAACGCGCGGCCCATCGATGGGCGACTCTCCGGAGGCGATTCCCACGCGCCTGGCACGAGGTGAGACGGCAGATGTCGTGATCCTGGATGGAGCCGCCGCCGACGAACTCGGCCGGCGGGGCTTGGTACGCGCCGACAGCAAGGTCGAACTCGCTCGCTCGATGATCGGCATGGTGGTACGCGCCGGAGCGGCAAAGCCGGACATCGGCAGCGTCAATGCATTCCGGAGCACGCTGCTTGCTGCAAAGTCTATCGCGTACTCGGACAGCGGCAGCGGCACCTATCTATCGACCACTCTGTTCCCGAAGCTCGGCGTCGCTGACCAAGTGGCGAGCAAGAGTCAAAAGGTGCGCGGGCCGCCATCCGGTGAGCCGGTCGCGGCGGTCGTCGCACGCGGCGAGGCGGAGATCGGTTTCCAGCAGGTCAGTGAGCTCATACACGTCCCTGGTGTCACCTTCGTCGGCTCGATTCCGGCCGAGCTCCAGCCGGGGTTTTCCTTCGCGGGGGTGCTCACCACCACGGCCCGGCAGCCGGAGGCGGCGAGTGCACTGATCGGCTTCCTGGGATCGCCTGAAGCTGCGTCGGCGATCTCGAAGGCCGGGCTGACGCCACTCTTAGTACGATAGCCGCGCAACCGGGCATTTCGAATGCACCATTGGACTCTTGGTCGGAGAATTCCGAGCAACACGCTGAGTAACAACGTCCGCATTGATCGCTTAGCCCATCATCCCGATCTGCTGCCTGGTTCCAGTCTGAATGGCCCGCGTATTACGGTCCAAGCGGTCCGGGCAATGCCGAGACAGATCTACGGTCTTACTCAAATGGTAGTGCCCTGCCTATTGGGTTGGTCGCATTTCGCAACAACGCGGTTTGTGGAGTCGCATCGCTCACGAAGGCGATTTGATGGCCATCTATGAGAAAGCGGTCTAATCTCTCGGCGATGGCGCAACTCGTAACGCCGCCCACGATTGGACCGAAAACTGACGCCTCAAGCGTTGTCTCACAAAGGGGAGAGACATGCCGATCACCGCTTTCAACAGTTTCACCGATGGGCTCGAGTCGAGTCACAGAAGCCGCGAGCACTTCGTTACCAGCATCGACATAGCGGATGACCGTCGCTGGGTGCCTTATGCCAATGGTGTCTGGTTGCAGCCCTGCCATTTCAACGTCACGTCCGGCGGATTCAGCGTTGTTCTAAAAGGTCTCCCTGGCGCCATACTGGGCACTCACTACCACGTTGGCATTGTTCGTGGTTATACGATGCGCGGGCACTGGCGGTACCTTGAGCACGACTGGGTCGCAAAGCCTGGGACGTTCATCTATGAACCCGCCGGAGAAGCTCACACGCTGGTCATCACTGAGGACTCACCAGAACCGGCGTTGATCATGTTTGTCGTTGAGGGTGGCCTCATCTATCTGGACAAACCGGCCAATGGCGGCGTTGCTGCGTACGAGGATGGATTCACCCTCCTCGAACTCACTCGGAAGTACTATCGCGAGGCGAGTCTCGACGCGCGCCAGCTGGATCTGCTAATTCGCTAGCTTAGCCGCCATGTCGTCTTCTTCCGTCCACGACGTGTACAACTTTCGTCAGGCTGCGCCGGATCTGGCTACGTCTGGCCAGCCCACCGAAGAACAACTTGGCGCAATTGCGGCTGCTGGCTATAACGTCGTAGTCAATCTCGCTCTACACAATGATCCACGCTACTCTTTGCGCGATGAGGCCGCATCGGTAAGAGCGCTTGGCCTCGATTATGTCCATATACCGGTGCAGTTCGGCGCGCCAACGGAAGGAGACTTGCTCGCGTTCTTTGATGCGATGGATCGCAACACCGGCCGCCGCGTATGGATCCATTGCGCCGCAAACATGCGCGTTACCGCCTTTGTCGGGCTCTATCGTGTTCTGCGTCTCCGTTGGGCCGAGGACGATGCGTTCAGCTTGATGCATACTGTCTGGAAGCCGGATCAAGTTTGGTCTGCGTTTATCACGTCGCAACTGGACAAAGCAAATGACAGCTAACCTCTCGCTCAACCCGGACGCCTCGCAGGCGGCGCTCACGCGCCATCCGCTCTGCGCCGGGTAGCTTGATTCGTCAGGCCCCAAGCGTCCACAACTACGAATTCTCTACCCATGAACACAGCATTACTTGTCATTGACGTCCAACAGGGTCTATGCGAGGGCGAACACGACGCTTTTGAGTCACATCAAGTTATCGCTCGAATCAACAAGGTTTCTGAGAAGGCGCGTGCTGCAGGTGCAGTGGTGATCTTCATCCAGCACGAGTCCAAATCCGGGTATCTTGAGTTTGGGACGGATGCGTGGCAACTTACCCACGGCCTTCACGTTGAGCCGACCGACCTGCGTATTCGAAAGACCACCCCAGATTCTTTCCATCGAACGGAGTTGGAAGAGCTCCTTAAGCGGCATGCTGTTAGCGACCTTATAATCTGCGGAATGCATACTGAGTTCTGTGTAGACACAACCACTCGCAGGGCGCTGGCGCTTGGTTACCCGGTCGTCCTGGTAGAAGACGCGCATACGACGGAAAGCAACGAACATTTGTCCGCAGCCCAGATTATTTGGCACCACAATGACACGCTCGCCAACATCAGTAGCTTCGGGCCCAGGGTTCGTGCTATCTCCACTGAAAACTTGCGCATTGGGGCCTAAGGTCTCCTTCTACCCGGACGCCTCGCCTGCGGCGCTTGCGCGTCGCCGGTCCTTGTGCGCGGTCCGCTTGGCGCCGGCACGGCTCCTGGGCTATCGTAGCTGACGATGCGCATTCAGTGCGGCCGCGCATCGCATCGACGCTGCAGGCGGAGACGTATGTGAAATTTTCGATCCACGCCACGATGGTTGTCGCTGCAATTTTCGCCGCTATGTGTCTCGGTGTTGCCATCACAGGCTTTAGCTCGCTTGGCGACATTACGGATCCGACACAAGCAGCTGATGCAAGGGGCTTCGCGTGGTTCTGGACTTTCCTCGGAGGCGTAGGGATTGGTCTTGGATTGCTGGGATGGTGCGCAGCACGAAAGCACGAGGAAGACGAAGATGGATGACGGCTCACGCTCTCCGGGACGCCTCGCCGGCGGCGCCGCCGATTAACTTGGTTTGGTTGGGCCTCACACCAAAGAAATGGCGAAGTTATCGAAATGATCACAGCCGAGTTTCTGGTCACTTCGTTGATCGTCGTGCTCATACCGGGAACGGGTGTTGTGTTCACCATTTCCACTGGACTGCTTCAAGGCCGCAGAGCCAGTGTTTTCGCCGCGATCGGATGCACAGCGGGCATCGTGCCGCATTTGCTCGCGACCGTGCTTGGTTTGGCGGCGCTCATGCACACTAGCGCGGTTGCGTTTCAAATGCTCAAGTACGCTGGCGTGGTTTACTTGTTGTACCTTGCGTACGCGACGTGGAGAGATAAGTCTGCTTTTGGGGTTGGGGGCGCGCCGTCGGGAGGCACTGCCATGGGACTTATTATCAAAGCCATCCTTTTGAATATCCTGAACCCGAAGCTCACCATCTTCTTCCTTGCCTTTCTGCCGCAGTTCGTCGGACAAGGCGCATCGTCACCTCTCGCGCAACTGCTGGTGCTAAGTGGCGTGTTCATGGCAATGACCTTCGCAGTCTTCGTTATCTACGGGTTGTCGGCTCACGCATTCCGCAGGGCTGTAATCGAGTCACCCCGTGTTCAATCATGGCTGCGTCGCGGCTTCGCCGTCACGTTCGCTGGTCTGGGAGCTCAACTTGCCTTCTCCGAGCGGTGAGGCCTAAGCTCTCCGCTCAACTCCAACGCCTCGCCTGCGGCACGCGTCTGGGCCGCAGATGATCTCGTTCATTGTCCCGGCGTACAACGAGGAGCGTTTGCTCGGCGCTACACTTGACGCTCTGCATGCGGCAGGTCGAGCTGCAGGCGAATCCTACGAACTGATAGTCGTGGATGACGCATCGACCGATCGGACCGCGGTCATCGCCCAGCGTCACGGTGCCATACTCGTCAGCGTGGCTCACCGGCAAATTGCGGCGACGCGCAATTCTGGCGCTCGGAAGGCGAATGGCGAGCTGTTTATCTTTGTGGATGCGGACACGATCGTGAGCGAGGCGGTAGTTCGCTCTGCGGTCGAAGCATTGCGCGGTGGCGTGGTCGGCGGTGGCGCAGCCGTTGAATTCGATGGAACGGTGCCGCTGTATGCGAGACTCCTTATGCCGGTCCTTGTCTGGTTGTTCAGGGCAGCTCGCGTGGCGGCTGGTTGCTTCCTGTTCTGTACTCGCAGCGCGTTTGCGGCGGTGGGTGGCTTCGACGAATCGTTCTACGGTGCCGAGGAACTGGTCATGAGTCGAGCGTTAAAGCGCCATGGCAACTTCGTGGTGTTGCGGGAAGCGGTGACCACCTCCGGACGGAAACTGCGCACGCATTCTATCGGTGAAGTACTGAGGGTCGTGGGACGGGTGGCGCTGCGCGGAGCCACCGCCGTCAAGCAGCGTCAGGGCATGGAGCTTTGGTATGCGGAACGGCGCGAGGATCCGCAGCAGGACGCGTAACCTGTCGACCTGAATGCTCTCCGTGCGCTCAATCCTCCACCTCCTCAGCTTTATCTTGCTGCTGCCGAGTTTGGTCTTCGCCTGCGCATTCGTCTTCCTCGGTCGCGCCATCGCGCAGCATTCGCTGCTTGGCTTTTTCCTGCAACTTCTCGCCGACGCAAGTTGGCTCATTCAATGGGGAATGTTGGCTGCCGTCGCCATTTTGGTACTCGTCGCCGCAGGCGGCTTTAGCAGGCGGTTTCGGTGGTTAGCCGGTCTGCTCATCGCGCTCCTGGCTTTAGTGAGCGGCGTTGTCGTTGCAGGTCTGAGTTCATCGCCCGTCACATTGAGTGGTGCACTTTTTTTCTCTCCGGGCTTGGTTTCGCCGGGCATTGGCGGCTGGCTCGCCGTCAGTGAGTGGCCGGGATCCCATGTATCGGCGGCTGCTGCTTAGCGTCGCGCTTCCGTTACACGGTTGCAAAATCAATGAGTCTCCCGTTGTTCACGGTGGCCGTTGGGCGCTAAAGCTCGCCTGGTTCTGGGTCGTGCTTGAGGCACTCAACGGTTGCGCCCACATCGTGTGGGCGGCTTCGGTGGGTGCGTATCGGCCCGGTCTCGCGACCGCTCCAGTCCTACTCGCAATCGCTCTGGTATTAGGTTGGCGGCTGCTGCACTATCCGTCCACAACCGATGCAGCAATTACCGATTCTTGAGTCCACCCTCATCTGTCCGGTCTGCGGCTTCACTTCGGTCGAATGCATGCCATCCGACGCGTGTGTCATCTTGCACGAGTGTGCCGGCTGCCACACCGAGCTGCGGCCTCGGGTAGGCGACTGTTGCGTCTTTTGTTCCTACGGTTCGGTCAAATGTCCGCCGGTGCAACGGGCGATGTGTTGCTGTGGCAGCGCTGGCACATCGGGTTAGTCGCGTTTCTCGCAAACACACGGGAGTACGCTGACGGCGATATCGAGACAGACGCCCGATATTATCGGGCACATTTCAGCAAGACTCTTCGTCGATCCGATCAGCTCGAAAGCATCGTTCGCAGGTTGCGCGCATTGCCGCGAGCAGGCCTCGTTGTGCTCGGTGAGTGCGGCCATTTCTCGTATCTCGAGCGCCCCAGCGAGGTTCTCGGCGCGATCGCCGAGTTTGCCATCACGACGCCTGTGCCGCGCTAAGTCGACTGCGGCCCGCCTGCTCCACCCATCGTTGATCGTTCACCCCGACCGCGAGTAGCCACAGCGTCAGCACTCCTTCGCCGATGATCCCGGGGGCCAGGATGTACGGCGACAGATAGTTCGCGAGTGGCGGCCACAGAAACGTCAGCCAACCCATACCGGCAAACGCCATCAGCAGGCCGAGAAGCGAAGGCAGGAAGTTCGACCTGAAAATGAGGTAGCCGATCAGCAAGCAATAGAACCCAAAAAATACTAAGCCTATACTTTGGGCCTGGACATACAATTTGAGAAAAAGCAGCGCCGAGGCGTGCAACTGCTCGACCGTGAATACGCTCAGGTACTGTGCGCCTCCCAGCACGGCCAGGGGAGCGAGATGAAAGACGCCGCTGAGAGCCCCGATGGCGCATCCCACGAGGCTGAAGAAAGCGGCCACCAGAGAGACGCTCCGGTTCACAGGCTTGAACAAGTCGTAGAACAGAGCTGTCACGGCGACATAGCAGGCGCTCGTGACGAGATCTGCAGCGGTGACCGCGAACCGGAACGATGACTCGTTCGCCAGGATGTTGGCCGCTGTCGCCCCCGCGTCGTTGGGGACAACAAAGCGACCGCCGACGAAAACAGCGACTCCGCCGAGTACGAAGACGACCAAGTAAAAGGCGCCCGCAATCCTGGCCTTGAAACGCGGCGAAGCTTCTGCGATCCGTTGGGTCATGACAGCGGTGTTCATAGTCTTGTCTCCGATGTTAGATAGCCATGGTCGCGCGCTGCGAACCAATATCACATGGGTTCGCGATGTCGGCGCAGCCAGACCGCCCCGGCAAGCAATGCCGCAGCGACGACGAGTCCGATCCACACGCCTGGGGTGCTGAGGAATTTCACGGGGTCAGGAATCGGATTGAGAATCTGTGCAAGTTGATCCGACGTCAATCTCCGGGCGGCGGCGTTTCCACTTTCCCCGAGCACGGCTCCGCTGTCATGCGCCTTGGCAACGAAAGCTTGGGCAAAGCCCCCGAACAATCGGGATTTCAGCATGGAGCCGAAGTAAGAGGTATGGAAGACGAGTCTTTCGCCGACGCTAATCAACAGCGGCGGCAATACGGCCCACAGAAGTGTCGCGCGCTGCGCCCATGCTGAGACAAGCAGCAGCCAGCCGTATATCGGCGCGTACCAGACCGCGAGCGTAGCGAGGCCATAGAGCAACACCAGCGACATCTCGAACATGGGCCTCTGTGTCCAGGGAGCCGCGGCGTTTGCACCGCTCGACAGCAGGACCACCGTGCTCAGCAGCAGCATGATCAGTTGCAGGGCGACGATGATTGCGAACGCAAGCAGAGGCATAACGATCAGCGGTACGATCGCTTTCGAGAGCACCGTCGTGAGGTCGGAGACAGGCAGCGACTTCCAGAACAAGATGCTGCGATCGCGACGTTCGCTGTGCAGCGCCTCGAGCGAGTAGTACAACCCGACGAGCACCGAGACCAAGATGATCATGATTGCGGAGGCGTCGTACGGAATCGATAGCAGGGTATGCTGCCGCGTCGCTTCGAGCGCAGCGAGCTTGCGTACGTTGGCCGGCAGGTAGCTCAACGTGAAGAGAAACGCCAGCAGCGCGACGCCGGCGACGACCAACGGCGCAATGTAGATCGAGCGGTTCTCCCATAACTCGCGTCGAATCGACCAATACGCGAGTCGCGCTGCGGACACGGCGGCGGGTGCGCCTGACTGACCGTCGAATGAAGATTCGGGCATGGTATTCGATTGGATGTTCATGCAGTCACTCCTTGTGAAGCGCCAGCCGGATTGCCGAGCAACGCGACGAAGAGATCGTCGATGCCGGGGGTACGCACGTCGCCAAGCGCGGCGGCCTTGTCGTGATCGAGCCGATCAAACAAGAGGATGCTGCGGCCGAACACTTCCCGCTCGTGAATGGGCTCGAGAGCGCGCGCGGCGACAACATGCTCGGGACGCACCATCAGCTCCAGATACTTCGATTCGAAGTCTTCCATGCTGCAATCGAGAACGATGCGGCCACGATCGATGAACATCACATCGGTAATGACATTCTGGATTTCTTCGGGGTGATGCGTCGTCATTACGATGGTGCGGCCGCGGTCGGAGTAATCGTTCAGCAGCGAATCGTAGAACTGCTTGCGATAGAGGATATCGAGTCCAAGCGTTGGCTCGTCCAACACGAGCAATTTCGCATCGATGGCCATGACGAGAGCGAGGTGCAGCTGCGTTACCATGCCCTTCGACAGCTCATTGATCTTGCTGGTCCGTTTGATGGTGGTCTTCGCGAGAAAGCCCTCCGCCTTCGCGCGATCGAATCGCGGATGGACACCTGCCACGAAGTCGAGGGCGTGCGCAACTCGCAGCCATCGCGGGAGCACGGCGACATCAGCGATGAAGCAGACTTCCCGCATGAGCTGATCGCGCTCGGTCCAAGGATCGCGTTCGAGTACCTTGAGCTCGCCCTGATAGGAAGTGAGACCCAGAATCGCCTTGAGCGCCGTCGTCTTGCCGGCGCCGTTCCGACCGATGAGCCCAAGGATGCGGCCCTCCTCGACGCGCAGATCGATACCGTCCAACGCGATCGTTGTGCCGAAAGCCTTACGCAAGCCGTGTGCTTCTATGCATGGCATGACTTCAGCGCTCCTTTGACGTCGTCGGCGATTTCGTGCCGTCTGAGGCAACGTCCAGCAATTCCTCCGGTTTGAGGCCGAGCCGTTGAATGGTCGCGTGAACCTTGGGCCATTCCTCCGCAAGGAACCTTTGCCGTTCGCCCTGTAACAGCACATCGCGAACCCCGGCGTTGACGAACATGCCGAGACCTCGCCTTTTTTCGACGAGCTTCTCATCCGCGAGCTGCTGATAAGCCTTCAGAACCGTGAGCGGATTGACTCGGCATTCGGCCGCGACGTTGCGGACCGAAGGCAGCGCGTCGCCTTCGCTCAGCACGCCGTCGAGTATCATGGCAACGACGCGATCCCGTAGCTGGCGATAAATCGGCTGGCCGTCGTCCCACTCTCGATCCATCGTGATTCTCAGAAGCCCCTATGCCGGGCGCCTACGGCCGGGCCTGAGGGTCTTTTTCTTGTAATTCAAAGAGATTGCTCTCAGAGTAGGTTTTAACAGTTAAATACATATCTACTCTACTACAACACTGTCGCGATGACAAGTCCCTTTGTCTGATTCGTAATTACACGATCCCCGGACCCTCGAAGAGCTCCGAGCAATTAGACGGGAACCCGACAAGCTTCAGCGTGAAGCTTTGTACGGGCCCCCGTGCTCTGTGTCGCGTCAGGGTGTGGGCGCGCCGTAAATGTTCTGATCGAGCCCGCCGTCCCGCGGACAGGTATCGCCGGTGAACGCACCCGACGGAAGCTTCGTCCGGCACTGCTTTACGTCGGCGCCATCCTTGTCATCACTTGCAGCCTCGCGGGCGTCAACACCGGAAATCGTGTCTCGCCAATCGGTCCAGGTACCGAACGAAAAGTTGCCCATCGAAGTGATCCACAGGTAATCGCCGGCGAAGGGCACGGAACGGCCATCGAACTGCTCGTAGTTGGGGTTGCTGGTCGCGTCGGACACCCGAAGGGGAAACGCCCAAGTGTCTCCGTGATTCATTGAGCGCGTAGCCCAGACCTCGAGCGAGGGAACAGTGCTGCGATTGGCGCAGTTGCCGATCGGCCGCGCCGCCGAGTAGCAGGGATCGGAGCGACTGTCCCACCACAGCATATGCAACACACCGCCATCGGCGCTGATATCGGGCAACGTCTGATGGCCCACACGCTGATTATCGACCAGTCGCGGCGCGGTCGAGCCGCCGTTGGCGCCGTCATAACGAAGGAAATACACAGCGGACTGACTGCCTCGCCCCGATTCCAGGGAGCCATAGGTCGTTCCCGTATCGACTTCCGTTCCGGCCTTGGTGGCGTCGTAGACGATGTAAATCCATTCGTGCGTCGCGTCGTATTGATCGGCCGTCGAGCGCGTCGCCGTGCTGCGCCGGAAAAAGGTATAGCCCGACTGGCAGTGATCCGCGAAGTCCCCGCAGTCGCGCGCCGCACCTCCCGAATCGGTCACGTCCTGCGCGTTATACGGCTCGTAAGTCGTCACCAGCGTCGACGCCGCGAAAGTCTTTCCGCAGTCGGTGGACTTCACGATCTCGACACCGTTCGGCTGGCCGTTATTGAGTGCGCCCACGTCGTAAGTAACATAGACATTACCGTTGCCTGTGACAGAGATGTCCGGATCCTGAAGATTGCCTTCTCGTGGCGTCAGGTTCATCGGGTTGGACCACGTTGCGCCGTGATCGGTCGAGCGGACAAAGTAGATGTTCGATATCTTGCCGCCGGTGAACCGAGTCCACGCGAAATAGGCGGTGCCATCGCAACGCCCCCCGGTGCGGTCGGCCTCGATCGCGGTCTTGTCGTGAAAGACGCCGAGCAGGTTCGGCGCCGACGAACCTTTGCCGACGACCACCGAGCCGAGGAAACGCTTGCCGTCCTGGAGCGTATTGCCGTTTTCGCCGGCGGGGTTGTCGAATCGCGCGACCCAGACGTCGCCGAAGGTCTTCGGGGAACCGGCCGGATCGCCGGAGCTCTCGGAGCCCATGAAGACTCGCCCATGACCGTCCCACGCGATCACCGGGTCGCCGGCTGTCGCCGTTCGCACCAGCGCGAGTGCTGCGTACGGCGACGTGTCGTCTGGATATCCGGGCACCAGCGAGCTTTGAAAACTGGTCCCGCCATTCTCGGAACGATAATAGCCGAGCCAGATCGGCCCCGACGGGATCGGCGCGCCGTTGGCGTCATTGCCGTTGTTGTAGACGCCGCAATAATCATTGGAGCTGCCGATGAGCACCCGAAGATTGCGTGGATCGACCGCTACGGCGGGTTCGTTCTGCCGACCCTTCGATCGCGAGCACTCGTTCAATGTCGCGTCGGTATACGGAACGCCCGTAGCGAGCGTGTAGGTACTGACATAACCGCCGCCAGGAAAGTCGTTGGTCAGGCGCACATCGCCGAGCACAGCGCCCGACGCAGTCGCAGCAACTGCGAACATCAGCAGGCGAGGACCAATAGTCTGTTTCATGAAGCCTCCTCCGTTGCGTGCGCCCCCACTCTGGTGGAAGCAGCACATTGACGAATATTCCAAACGCCCTCCCCCGGCAACCAAAGCTTACCTTGATTCTCCGGATACACGCCACTTCGGCACGTCTTGACGTTTATGCGTCAAAGCGTTATCCCTTTGCCAGACGCGAAACCCCGTTGCGCCCAACCCTTAGAGTCTGATTGATCATGTGCAGAAACATCAAGATGCTGTTCAATTTTGCACCTCCGGTGACCGAGGAGGAGATCCGTGCCGCCTCTCTGCAATTCGTGAGGAAGCTTAGCGGATTCAACAAGCCTTCGAAGAACAATGAAGCTGCGTTCGCTGCCGCTGTAGACGACATTGCAGCGGCCTCTGCGAAGCTTTTAAGCAAGCTTGAAACCAGCAGCCCGCCGCGGAGCCGCGAACAAGAAGCCGCCAAGGCGCGCGCCCGTGCTGCGCTGCGGTTTTCGACGTGAGCGTGTCGCCTCCTGAGCGTCGCGAGCCGAGCGAGATGGTGATCAATCTGGGCAGCGGCATTGCGATGGTCACGGCCGCAGCGCTAGGTGCCGTCGCAGGCGCGATCGCCGGCTCCAAGTTGCCCGCCGACCAATTCGCGTGGACTGGACTCGCCCTGCTGCCACTCTTCGTGCTGCTGGAGGTGTCCCTCAGACGCCTGGTGACGCTCTTCGGCGATGATCGCAATGCAGCGCGCCTCGCGCTCGCCGGCGCCATTGTGATCGGTTTTTATGGGGCCTGGTTCGGCATCCGATCGCTGTGAATCACATGTGGAAAGCCTTATCTCGGGTTGAATCGCGAGGATAGCCATGAAGCGCAGCACCGATCGGTTCCTGACCACGCACACGGGGAGCCTGCCGCGGCCGGACGATCTGATCCGAATGATGTACGCCAAGCAGGAAGGCGTGCCGGTCGATGCCGCTGCCCTGTCGCGACGGGTCGCTGCTGCGGTCGGCGAAGTCGTGCGCAAGCAAGCAGCCGCGGGTATCGATGTGATCAACGACGGCGAGATGAGCAAGCCGAGCTACGCGACTTACGTCACGGATCGTTTGGACGGTTTCGGCGGCACCGGCAATACGTTCGTCTACCAGGATCTGGCCGAGTTTCCCAATCTCGCAAAGCGCGTTTTCGGCGATCCCGGACGCTCGCGGCGCAAAACGCCGGCGTGCAACGCGCCGATCAGGGTACGCGATCCGGAGGCGGCGCGGACTGATGTCGAGCATCTCAAGGCCGCACTCGCCTCGTTTGAGGCACGGGAAGCGTTCCTCACTGCGGCGTCGCCGGGCGTGATATCGCTGTTTTTTCGCAATGAGCATTACCCCACTGACGAAGCGTACCTGTCGGCGATTGCGGAGGCGATGCGCCAAGAGTACGAGACCATCGCCAACGCCGGCATCGTCCTGCAGATCGACTGTCCGGATCTCGGGATGGGCCGCCACATCCAGTACGCCGACCTGAGCCTTGGCGAATGGCGCAAGAAGGCCGCGCTTCATGTCGAAGCGCTCAATCACGCTGTGGCCAACATTTCGCCCGAGCAAATGCGCATGCACCTTTGCTGGGGAAACTACGAAGGGCCTCATCACTGCGACGTACCCTTGGACGACGTGATCGATATCGTTTTCCGCGCCCGTCCGAGCGCGATCGCGCTGGAGGCAGCGAATCCCCGTCACGCTCACGAGTGGAAGGTCTTTGAAACGCGCAAGCTGCCTGAAGGAAAGATTCTGATTCCCGGCGTGATCGAATCGAAGTCGAATTTCATCGAGCACCCCGAGCTCGTCGCGCAGCGCATCGGTCGCTACGCGAGACTTGTCGGCCGTGAAAATGTTATCGCCGGAAGCGACTGCGGCTTTGGCACGTGGGTTGGACAGGCTGCCGTCGATCCTGACGTTGTGTGGGCGAAAATGGCGGCGATGGCCGAGGGTGCACGCATTGCCTCACGCGAGTTCTGGAAGCACTGACACGCATGAACTACACAGGCGGCTGCCACTGCGGCAACATCAAGTTCGAAGTTGAAGGCGAACTCAAGGAAGCGATGGCGTGCAATTGCTCCCGGCTGACATCGGCACATACACCTTCAACAAACATGTCATCAAGCACCACTTCTGCAAAACCTGTGGCATTCACCCCTACGCCGAAGGTGTCGATGCCAAAGGGCAGCCAATGGCGGCGATTAACATACGATGCATTCCGGACATTGATCTCGGCTCCGTTCCAGTGAAACACTTCGACGGCAAATCAAGGTAGCGGCGATCGCGCCTGCGGCATGGTCCATTGTCTCTCGACAAAAAACGCAGCCGTGTCACAAGCGTGAGGCTTGACCTTTTCTGTCCCCTGTTGCTTTGTGCGCTCGCTGTCTCGACCGGCGCGTTGGCCGACCCGCAGGCACCGGAGATGCGATACGGGCCTTTTATTCCTGGGTCCTGGCTCATCCCTCTCGCGCACTGCCGTCGCCCAAAGAGCGCGGCGAGCTCACAAAAACGATGTCTCCGGAGCTGCTCGGATTGCTCAAGGAAGCGTCTGCCACCGAGGCCAAATGTGTCAGAGCAGCCCCCAGACGAGAGAAACCGCTGATCGTTGAAGGCGATCTCTTCGTTGGAAATTACGAGGGTGCCAACGAGATCGCCTACGGCGAGGTGCATCGTAACGGCAACACAGCGGGATTGGCATAACTTCACGGCCAATGTATCGTCGCTTTGTTCAATTCCTTGTGTGCGCCGCGACGGTTGTAAGCGCGGAAGGCATCGGCGCTGTAATGCCGGGCATTCCGCAGGATGCGCGTGAGCTTATCGAGCGGGTGCATAACGCCGCGTCGAAGATGGACTATGCGACCCTCCGCACGCTGATGGCCCGCGAATTACAATGGAGCTTCGGAGGTGACGAAGATGCCGATCAAGCGCTTGAAGCGTGGAAGAAAGATGCCAAGTATCTCAGGAACTTGAAACGTGTCACGTCCGAACGATGCGCGTTCATAACTCGGGAAATCATTGAGTGCCCCGCCAGCGCCGGCGTCCATTTCCGAGCCG
>VBCY01000016.1 GCA_005882995.1 Betaproteobacteria bacterium | reverse complement strand
ACAGCAATGAGGTCGCGATTAGTCGCGGAGCAGTTGATGCAGGAGTCGAAAAGTTTTATCTCTGGCCGATACTCAAATGGAGTCAGTCTTAGAGCCTGCCCAATATAAAACTCTAAATAAGGAATAAGACGATGCAGTTATTCGCAGCGTTGAGAAAAATCAGGGAATTTGAAAGAGTTCAGCTGCCATTCCTCAAGTCGCTCCTCGATTTCGATATCATCATCGAAATCGGATATGCTGCAGAACAGAAGCAACCGCTCACGGCGAAGCAGCTCTATCTTCTGAAGCTCGGTCCGCTCACGACGGTACGGCGCAGATTAGTGGTGCTCGCAGAACAAGGAATCGTAAGGCGGCGGCGAAATGCGCACGATCGTCGTTCCACCTTCCTGACCATCGCTTCTTCCAGTCTCAAACTGCTAGGCAGGTATGGCAAGCTACTTACGGCCATTTTCCGCGCCGAGTTGATGGACGCGTGATGGTACCCACGGTGCCGAGTTCGGAAGGCCAAGTTCTCGACGCTTGGGCCGTATGAGCGCGCTTGGCGCATCGAATTCAACACGGAGCGGCCGCACAGCTCGCTGCGCAATCTCACGCCGGCGAAAAATTCGCCAGTCACGAATCAGATCGACCTTGATGGCGCGCTGCCAAGCCTACTCCTCGAGCGCTTGCGTTACCGATGATCTGATCGTTCTGCTCGCGCTCGACTTCGCCGCTGCTGGTGCTCGATCTGTAGTAAATATGTAGTAAAGGACGAGCCGCGGCGGAGGCGCAACGCAGTCAGGTATTGCGTGAAATTCTTACACTGCTTCCGCTCTTTGCATCGATCGAAGCCTTTCCCTCCACACAACGCATTGTTTTCCGGAAGCTTTAGGTTGGCACGTCCCTTGCGGGTACAGGGATAGAATCGATCGAGCCGCCGCTTTCTTATGGCGCACCGGCGGTACGAGTATGCAACAGCCCACTGCTCAGCTCTCGGCATCAACGCTTGCCATCCACGGTGAAGGCGATCGTCTTGCATTGGACGGCGTGCTCGATATCCGCACGCTCTCGCAGGCGAGTAAGGCGCTGAGGCGTTGGCTCGACAAACGGCGTGGCGGACGCGCTCGGCGTGCACTCGACCTCGACAAGTTGAGCGGTCTCGATACTACGGGAGCGTTGTTTCTCTGGCGCCTTGGCGAGCAGGGCGTGGAATTGACAGGAGTCCGTGAAGAGCACCAAGCGCTGTTCGGTCTGATCGGCGGCCTGGAACACCAGCCCTTGCGCAAACCAGCGTCGTTGCCTCGCTGGCGGCAACTGGTGATCCACCTCGGCAAGGCCGCGGACGAGGCATGGCATGACACGTACGACGTCATCGCATTCGTTGGTCGAGCAACCAACGCTCTCGGCTACGCTCTCGCCCATCCGCGCTATCTTCGGCTGCCGTCGATTTCGAGGCAGATTGCCGAAACCGGCATCGACGCATTGCCGATCATCGGGCTGATGGCGATCATGATCAGCGTGGTCATCGGCTACCAGGGCGTCGCGCAGTTGCGACCCTATGGAGGGGAGGAGTTCACCATCAATCTCGTTGCCGTGTCGATGTTGCGCGAAATGGGGGTGCTGATCACTGCCATCATGGTTGCCGGGCGTTCGGGATCCGCTTTCGCCGCCGAGATCGGCGTGATGAAAGCTCGGGAGGAAATCGATGCTCTCAATGTGATGGGCATGGACGCCATGAACGTATTAGTCGTGCCGCGCCTCATCGGCCTCATCATCACCCTGCCGCTGCTGACCTTTTTTTCCGACATCATGGGGCTGCTCGGAGGAGCGATGATTTCGCAATCGTTGCTTCATGTCTCGCCGGTACAGTATGTCGATCGAGTGCACCATGCACTGGCGGGCGGCGATCTGGCGGTCGGACTCATCAAGGCGCCGATTTTCGGCTTCCTGATCGCGGTGATCGGCTGCATGCACGGTCTGCGCGTCAAGGGCTCAGCGGCGAGCGTCGGCCACGAGACCACGCGCGCCGTGGTCGCCGCGATCTTCGTGGTGATCGTGCTCGACGCACTTTTCTCCGTTCTTTTCGAGAAGCTCGGCCTGTGAGCGCCAGAGCCACACGCCATCCCGCGCCGATCCTTTCAGCGCGCGACATCGTCAACCGCTTCGGCAGGCAAGAGGTGCACGACCGAGTGAGTCTCGACGTCATTCCCGGCGAGATCGTCGGCATCGTCGGCGGTTCGGGGTCGGGCAAGTCGGTCCTGCTCAAAACCATGACCGGGTTGCATCGGCCGGACAGCGGCGAGGTATTGATCGACGGAAAACCGATCGGCTCGATCGGAGCTGCGGAGAAGGCTTCCCTGATCGGCGTGCTGTTCCAGCAAGGTGCGCTTTTCTCCTCCCTTTCCGTGGCGCAGAACGTGATGCTGCCGATGCGCGAGCATACCGATCTGCCGGCAAAAGAGCAGGAGTCGATTGCTGCGATGAAGCTCGAGCTCGCCGGTTTGACCGGAGACAGCGCCATCAAGGTTCCGTCCCAGCTTTCCGGCGGGATGGTCAAACGCGCGGCGCTGGCGAGGGCGCTGGCCCTCGATCCAAAGATTCTGTTTCTCGACGAACCGACTTCCGATCTCGACCCGCTCACCGCCGGCGGCATCGACTCGCTCATCGCGAAGCTCAATGAGAGCCTCGGGCTGACAGTCGTGATCGTGACTCACGATCTCACTACGCTGTTCACGATATGCCGGCGTGTCGCCGTGCTGGTCGACGGCAAGATCACCGTCGATACGGTGGACAGGCTCATGCGCTCCGACCAGCCTTGGATTCACGCGTTTCTCCATGGCCCTCGAGCGCGGGGCGCGTTGAGCGCAAGGAGACAAAAGCATGGAAACGGATAAACACTACTTCATCGAAGGCTTGTTCATTATCGGATTCGGGGTTGCTGCAGCATTCTTCTCGGTATGGCTGGTCAGTTCGGGCAGCAGTGACGACGTGCTCTACCGTATTCATTTCGGCGAATCGGTGAGCGGGCTCGCACTCGGCGATCCGGTGAAGTACGGCGGTGTCGACGTTGGCTCGGTGAAGGCCATGATCATCGATCCGGCCGACCCGCGCAAGGTGCAGATCGACATCAAGCTGCGCAAGGATACGCCCGTCAAGACCGATACCAAGGCGACTCTCATGATGAAGGGCATCACGGGAACGGTCTACATCGAGCTTGCCGGCGGCAGTGTCGACGCGCCAGCGCTACTCGCCGCCACTCCCCCCGGTCAGATCCCGGAAATACCGTCGCAGAAAAGCAGCCTCGCCACGATTCTCGACGATCTGCCGAAGGTGATCGCCAAATTCTCGGCGATCGAAGATAAGACCAACAAGGTTGTCGCCGACGTTGGCGGATTGACGAGCAGGCTCAAGGAGAACCCATCGCTCCTCGTCTGGCCGTCCAAGCAAAAAGAAAAGGAAAAGGAAAAGGAAACGCGACCGATATCCAAGCAGTGAGGAGTCAGAACGACGAGGTCTTCGCGCCTGTTCTGTGCAGCAATTCCTCGCGCCGCGCATGCCAGATCTTGTAGGTCGATGCCCATCGCGCCGCGTGTTGATCGATCAAGCGGTTTTCTGCGACGTATCTGTGCGCCTCCCTCGCGATGCGCTGCGCGAAGGGCCGGTCGGTCACAAGGCGCGTCAGGCCGGACGCGAACTCTTCCGGGCTGCGAAAGATGAGGCCGGTCTCTTCGTGTCTTAGGGTCCGCCCGTATACGAGATCGCTTGCGACGACCGGCGTTCCCATCGCGGCAGACTCGAGATACTTGATGTCTGATTTTGACCGATTGAATACGCTGTCCTTCAACGGCATGATCGAGATGTCGATCGCGCCGAGAAACTTCATGTATTGATCGCGCGGCAGCAGCGGCAACAGTCTTTTGCGGGAAGATTGGACATACTCGAAAATTGCCGGATCACCGATGATCCATGTTTCGATGGCGATGCCTCGTTGCACCAGCGAGGCGATTGCACCGTTGTAGGCGTCGCGTATCAAGCTCCAGTCGTGGCCGTGATCGGTGCCGGCCGCGTAACCAATGATGGTCGCCGGGCGAGCTGGGTTCTTGTCGACGAAGGGCGGGACGCTCTCGAGCTGGTTTTCGAGCACTGCAATTTCAGGATGGATCGCAGAGAGAGCCGCTGCAAGCTCCGACGTGGCGCATTGCAGGCACTGACACGCCCGGATGCAGCTCTCGATCTGCATCGCGTAGTGGGGGGGATTGAGCGAAGCCTGTCTTGACGCAGGGTCGAGATGCAAAAGGTCGTCGTCGATATCATAGACGGCGAGGATCCCCTTTCGGTTGAGGTCGCCAATGAGGTCTGCCAGGTCGGGCACCATCGCCATGCGCTGGAGGACGAAGATGTCCGCTTCCCGCAACACTTCGTCGTATTCGCGCTGTCCAAAATCGCGCAGCAGCGTCACCTTGACGTCGGTGAGCCGGTTCAGGGCATTGCCGGGATAGATCAGCCGATAGGGCGCACAGGTCGCATTGGCTTCCAGCTGGTAGACGTTGATCGTCCCTGACGCCATGCCCGGCCTGAACCGCTCAGGCGATGGCGCCGAGGATCGCCGCGCTGGCTGAGGTCCCGAGGCGGCTTGCGCCAGCTTCGAGCATCGCCAACGCGTCGGCGAGCGAGCGTATGCCTCCGGAAGCCTTGACGCCAAAATCAGGTCCGACCGCGGCCCTCAGCAGCCGGACATCAGCGACCGTTGCGCCGCCGCTTGCGTGAAAACCCGTCGAGGTCTTCACGAATGCCGCGCCGGCGTCGCGCACCAGATGGCAGCCGAGGCGCTTTTCTTCGTCGGTCAAGGCGCCCGTTTCGAGTATCACCTTGACGACGACGCCGGGCGCCGCGCGCACCACGGCGCCAATGTCGCTCCTGACCGCGACAGCGTCGCCACTTTTCAAGGCGCCGATGTTGACCACCATGTCGAGCTCGTCCGCGCCATCGTCGACGGCGAGGCTCGCCGCGGCCGCCTTGACCGCGCTCCGTTCGCAGCCATGAGGAAAACCGATCACTGCGACGACGCACGAGCTGCTTCCGGCAAGCGCCCGCGCCGCTGTTGCGACCCAGCAAGGCTGCACGCAGTAGTAACCGATGCGCCACTCGCGCACCACGTCGGCGCCGATCCTGACGTCGACTGCACTTGCCTCGGGTTTCAACACCGAATGGTCGATGAGTCCCGCCAGCTCATCGCGAGTCATCGTATCTTGCCTCGAAGCTCTCGCCGCGCGCTCAGGATCCGCTCCGCGAGATAGGCCTCGAGCTGCGCCTCGCTGGTGAACTCGGGCGTCGTGTCCGGCACGCCGAGGTAATAGACGGTGAGAGCCGGAGTGTTGGCGTTGGCGTCGGCAGCCGACCGGTAAAACTGCACGTCGGTGCGCGGGTAGTCCACAAAGCGTGGTCGAGGCGAAATGAACTCTACTCCGGCATGGAGCGGTGTTGGGGCCAGAAACAAACGCCGCAACTGGGTGAAAGGGTCCATGCCAGTGACCGATACCGAGGCGTAGGTCACAGGATCGGCGTCGATTCGAATGACGACTTTAGTGTCCGCGTCATCTTTGCCACGCAACACGCCCCACGCGATCGCGACCTCCGGCTCGACAAACACGTCGGAGATACCGTGCGCCTCGCGTGCGGGAGTTGCGGCGCCCGCAGCGGCTGTGAGCCACGCGAGGAGCGCCAGCAGCACGTATTGCGTTGTCGCCTGAATGTGGGTCATGGGTTTTCTTCCTTGAGCGCGATCACCGTTTCGTCGGTGCAGCGCAAGGCGATGGTCTCGCCTTCTTCGAACAAGGCGCCCGCTCCGGCATTGTAGCGGACGCTTTGCAGTCTTTCCCCGAGGCAATCGAGCTCGTATTCGATCTTCTCGCCGAGAAACGTGCGCGACAGCACCTTCGCCGCCACCGCTCCATTGGCAATCGGTCCGCGCGAAAGCGCAAACCCTTCAGGCCGCAACACGAGCCGTACAGGGTCGCCGGATGCGACGCCGGGGGGTATCTCATGCAGCACGAAATGACGACCCAGTGCGGACACCGAAGCGCTCTGCTCAAGATGGCCGGCCACCATGTTGACGCGGCCGACGAACTGGGCGACGAACGCTGATGCAGGACGATGATAGAGGTCCTGCGCCGTTCCTACCTGGACGATGGTCCCGCGATTCATGAGCGCGATCCGATCGGAAACCGCCATCGCTTCTTCCTGATCGTGCGTGACGTAGACCGTGGTAATGGCGAGACGTCGCTGCAATGCACGTATTTCGGCGCGCATCTGCACCCGCAGCTTGGCATCGAGGTTCGAGAGCGGCTCGTCGAACAGCAGCACTCTTGGCCGAATCACGATCGCACGCGCCAGCGCAACGCGCTGCTGCTCGCCGCCGGAGAGCTGGGCTGGAAACTGCTGTTCGTAGCCAGAGAGGCCAACCAGGGCCATCACTTCGCTGACGGCGCGAATGATCGAATCACCGTCCTGTCCGCGCACGCGCAGGCCGTACGCGATGTTCTCGAAGATCGAAAGGTGCGGGAACAGCGCATAGTTCTGGAACACAAAGCCGATGCCGCGATCATTGGCAGCCAGATCAGTCACATCCCGACCGCCGAAAAAGATTCGGCCGGCATCCGGACGCTCAAAGCCGGCGATCATGCGCAGCGTTGTCGTCTTGCCGCAGCCCGAAGGCCCCAGCAGGGTGAGGAACTCGCCGGGTTGCACATCGAGCGATACGTCGCGCGCGGCGTACACCTCGCCTTTCACGCCGTGCGCAAACCGCTTCGATAGGCCGTCTATCCTTAGCCCGACGGCTTGCATCATGGGCGCGACCATCCGCCGAGCATGCTGGTAACGGGCGGGGCGCCCTGAGCGCGCAACAGGCGCAGTGCGCGGCCGATGCCGGCGATGACCACGAAGACGATGACGACGACGAGCACCGAGAATGCCGCTGCGGGCCCCAACGCCAGCTCGGTGATGTTTTCGAGAATCTTCACGGTGATCAGCGTCCATCCGATCGACACCAGGAAGATGGTCGCGCTGATCGCGGTCATCGAACGGATGAAGACCACGCCCAGGCCTGCGAAGAATGCCGGCAGGATCAGCGGCAGCGTAACGCGACGAAACGTCGTCCCGCTCCTCGCGCCGAGTCCCAGAGAAGCCTCCTCCAGGCTCCTGTCGATCTGTTGCAACAGTGCGATGGTGGTTCGGATGCCGGTGGGCCCATAGCGAAAAACGTAGCAGGCGACGATCAACAGCGCAGTCCCGGTCAATACGAAGGGCGGATCGTTGAACGCGATCAGGTAGGCGATGCCGACGATCGTCCCGGGCAGCGCGTAATTGATCATCGATACGGCCTCCATGCTGCGCCGCCCCGGGAAGAGCTTGCGAGCGACGAGGTAGCCCAGGAGCACGCCATAGAGCCCGCCGAGGGGCGTCGCCAAAGCGGCGATGATCAGCGTGTCGTGAATCGGCTTCAGTCCCTCGGTGAAGATGACGCGGTAGTGCTGCAAGGTAAAGGCGTGGTTCGCACCGAGCGCGACGACGAGCGACGCGTAGAGCAGCAGTGCATAGAGGTAGACGATCAGCGAAGCCACCGCGATGCAGGCAGCAAGCAGCAGCCAGCGCACGCCCGGTGCGACGCTATCGAAAGGCGTCTGACCTGCACCCTTGCCAGTGATTGTCACGTAGAAGCGGCGACCGACCCACTGGCGCTGCAGCAGAAACACCGCAAGGGCGGGCACCAGCAGAACGAATGAAAGTACCGCGCCGCCGCGGAAATCGAACAGGCCGGTGATCTGCAGATAGGCCTGCGTCGGCAGGACCGGAAACTGGTTGCCGCCGAGAATCAGCGGCGTCGCAAAATCGGCGAGTGAGGCGGCGAACAAAAGCAGGAATGCGTTGGCGAGCCCCGGGATACACAAAGGCAGCGTTACGGTGCGAAAGACCCTGCGCCGCGACGCACCGAGCGATAGCGCCATGCCTTCGATATTGGGATCGATCGCGGCGAGCATGGGGCGAAGCGTGAGATAGGCGATGGGAAAATAGGTGAGCGTTTCCGCCAGCATCGTGCTGCCCATGCCATAGACGGTGAATCCCTTGATGCCGAGGAGTCCGTAGGTAATCAAGCCGCGCGGTCCAAAGGAAAAGATGAGCCCGATCGCCGTCGTAAAAGGAGGAGACACCAGCGGAAGGAGAACCGACGCATCGATGGTGGAAACGATGGCTCGTGGCAGCCTGCAGCGCGCCGCGGTGAAGGCGAACAGGAATCCGAGCAGCGTGCCGAAAACTCCCACGAACAAGGCGAGCAGCAGGCTGTTCGCAAACGCCCGGATCTGGTGGCGATCAGTGAGAACCGAGGCCAGCCCGGCAACGCTCAACTCGCCGTGGTCCCAGAAGATCCGCGCCAGGAGCATCGCCAGCGGATACACCACGAACAGCGCGAGCAGCAGCCACAGCGTTGCGACGGCCGCGGCCAGCGCAGGATCACGGCGTACTCGCGCGGCGACGCCGGTGACGGCTCGCGCGTCGACCGTCGTCATGAAGCTATGGATTCAGCACTTCCGCCACCCAGCGTTCGACAATGCGTTTGCGGTTGGCTCCGGCGTAATCGGCATCGATGGGAAAAAGTTTGGCGCCTTTGAGCACTTCAGCGAGACTCGCTTCGACCACCACGTCCGGATTCGCGGGTACGAAGTTGATTTTGTACTTGGCGAACAGACTCTGCATCGAAGAGGAAGTTGCCCAGTCGATCAGTTTCCTGGCAGCCTCCGGGTTCTTCGCGCCCTTGATCAGCGCGATCCCTTCAGCCGCGGTGCCGATGCCTTCCTTCGGGAAACTGATTGTGACGTCGTAGCCCTTCGCCTTGGTGTCGAGCGCGTCGACGATAAAGAAGATGCCACCGCCCGCCTGACCCAGTCCGACAGGCAGCGTTCCGCCGCCGCCGCTCTTGGTATAGAGCTGTACTTGCGGACGCAGTTTTTTCATGTAGTCGAAAGCCTTGGACTCATCTCGACCGTTGACTTCGAGGATGGAAAAAATTCGCGTCACCGCCGTGCCCGACGTTCGCGCATCGGCCATCTGCAGCATGTTCTTGTATGCCGGATTGAGGAGATCGTTCCACGACGCCGGCGCCTTGAGGTTGTTCTCCTTCAGGAACTTGTCGTTGGTCATGAACACCAGCGGATCGTCGGCGATGGCGATCCATTGACCATCGGCCTGCTTGAATCGCGCGGGCAGCTTGACGAATGTCGCAGGCTTGTAC
This sequence comes from Betaproteobacteria bacterium, assembly GCA_005882995.1. Taxonomy (GTDB): domain Bacteria; phylum Pseudomonadota; class Gammaproteobacteria; order Burkholderiales; family Casimicrobiaceae; genus PALSA-1003. Next base: position 7,047 of record VBCY01000016.1, on the reverse strand, counting down.
GGCTCGAACACGCCTTCGGAAATGCCTGCGGCAAAGGTCTCGACAGGGCCGCCAAAGAGCACGTCGACGCGCGGATTGTTCTTCTCGGCGATCACGCGGGCCAGCGCTTCGCCCGAGGAAAAACGCACGAAGTTGACCTTGATGGCGGAAGCTTTTTCGAATTCCTCGAACATCGGCCGCGCCCAGTTCTCGGGCCAAATGGAGTAAACGTTGAGCGTATCGGCGGCGAGAGCAGGCAGCGTCACGAAGCCTGCGAACAGCCACACGATGAGCTGCAGCGCATTGCGCGCACGACACAGACCGGCAAAAAGCTTCATGGCGATTCCTCCCTGGTTGGCCGCGTTAACCGGCAAGCCTGCGCGACTCGCAGGTCGGCGAACTCTTCGAATGACTCGCCCAACGTTACCGGAGTTGCGCGAGCGACGTCAACTCGGGTCGGCATGGACGCAACCGCGGGCGACGGCTCAGCCCAGATGATGCACGAGCACTTTCAAACAGAGGCGCTCAAAATCCTTGCGCTCGACCACGCCGAGCGGCTCGAGCAGGGTCTCCTGCACGGCTTTCACAGCGGGAAGGGCGCGAGCCAGCGCTTTCCTGCCGGCAGAGGTGATGCGCACGAGCTTGAGCCGACGATCGGACCGCGAGGCTGAACGCGCGAGCCAGCCGCGCGATTCCAATCGATCGATCACGCCGCCGATGGTCGCGCGGTCGTATCCGATGAGTTCACTCAGTGTCGCCTGATCGATGCCGGGTCGCTGCGCAGCCGCGGCCAGGGCGGCGAACTGAACCGGCGTCATATCCGTGCCCACCTGATCACTGAACAGCTTGACCGCCACTTGTTGCAGACGCCGGATGAAGTGACCCGGCATGCGATGGATCACCAGCCCGCTGGTGCGAGGATCGGCGTAGCTGAACTTCGGCGAAGCCATCAGGGTAGAGAGACCTTGGAATTAACCCCTCTCCCTCTGGGAGAGGGGCAGGAGCGAGAATTAACCCCTCTCCCTCTGGGAGAGGGCAGGGGTGAGGGCAGGATCGACAACCGAATTGTCAGGCCAGACACTTTTCCACCGTCCAGCCGTAGAGCCATTCGAGTGCATCGTAGAAGCGCTCCGGCGTACGACCGACCCAGAGTGAATTGCGGACTAGGCGTTCCACTCCTTTGGCGTGATAGATGCGCCCCATCTCGCGTGCCGAGATGACCACCCTTGCGGTGCGCACCAGCCGCTTGGATTCGTAGAGCCGAAACGCGGCGGCGAGATCACGATCGCAGGCACGGATCGATTCACGCAAGGTGACGGCATCCTCGAGCGCGATGCACGCCCCTTGCGCCAGGTATTGCAGCATGGGATGCGCCGCATCGCCGAGCAGCGTCGCGCGCCCCGTGCCCCAGCGCTCCACCGGCTCACGATCGGCGGTGGACCAGCGCTTCCAGGATGTGGGCTTGTCGAGCAGTTGCCGTGGCCGATCGCAGATCTCGGTGAAATACGACATCACTTCGTCGCGAGATCCTTCGCGCACGCCCCATTCCTCGTGCTCGCGACTGTGGAAAGTGACGACGACGTTGTACTGCTCGCCGCCGCGAAGCGGATAGTGCACGAGATGACAGTTGGGCCCGACCCAGATCGCCGCGGCGTTCCACTGCAGGTCGGCAGGCATGTCGGCTCGCAGAACCACGGCGCGGTAGACCACGTGTCCCGATACCCGATGCGCATCCCCGATGAGATGCTTGCGCACCGCCGAACGCACGCCGTCGCAGCCTACGACCGCAGCGCCTTCGTAGACCTTGCCGCTGCCGTCGACGAGGCGCACGCCGTGTTGGTCCACGTCGACCTCGCCGATGCGCGAGGAGGTGTGCACGCGAATCGCCGAGGCAAGCTGCACCTCCTCGTACACCGACATGTGGATATCGGCGCGATGGATGACTGCGTAGGGATTGTTGAAACGTCGCCGAAATGCTTCGCCGACGGGTACGCGCGCGACTTCACTGCCATCGATCGCGTCCATCATCACAAGCTCATCGGTGTATACCGCGCGTCCCCGTGCCCGTTCGCCGACGCCCAGTGCATCCAACGCAGCGAAGCCGTTGGGGCCGAGTTGCAGCCCAGCGCCGATTTCTCCGATCTGTGCCGACTGCTCGAAGACATCCACGGCGAAGCCCTGCTGGTGCAGCGCCAGCGCGCAGGCCATTCCGCCGATGCCGCCTCCTACGACCAGCACCGATGCGCCATTGCCCTGGGTCGCCATGGCGTCAGCGCTGCTCGTAGACGCCGAGCTTGCGCTGCAGCGGCGACTCGTCAGCGGTGATGAGGAACACGGGAGCCCCGCTTGAACGGTTGTTGAGCCTCACGCTGGCAAGTCCCGGCGCGCAGAACGTGTCCGCCTGCTCGAAGTTGATCGCGGTGTCGTTCAACTGCGCCTCGCCGTTGCCTTCCACCGCATGGAACACGCGAGCGGCCGACACCCGAGGCAGCATCACCTCCTCGCCGGGACGAAGCATGAGCGCAGCGAAGGCGAAAGTGTTGAGGCAGTCTCCGCCTGTCTCCGGGTTTACATAGGCGAGCTGCACCGGAGTGCCTCGTTCGCAGCTCCCGGACAACGCTTGTAGTGCGTCGCGTGTGCGTTGCCATTCGTAGCGCAGCAGCGGGTAAGCGCCCTGCACGCGGCGCCCGTGCGCGAGCGGCGCGAGTCCGCCCGCGGGGTACGCATACTCCGCGGGCCTTGCTTGTTGCGGAGTGCCTTCGATCGCGTAGGAAACATCCAGATAGACCATGAGCGGCAGGTCGAGCACGTCGAGCCAGATGACCGGCACGCGTCCCTCATGGCGATGCTCGTGCCACTGGCCGGTCGGCGTGAGGATCAGGTCGCCCGGCAGCATGGGACAGCTCTCGCCATCGACCACGGTGACCGCGCCTTCGCCCTCCACGACAACACGCGCCGCGTTGGGCGTATGCCGATGACTGGGGGCCGTCTCGCCGGGCAGTACCAGCTGCATGCCGAGGTAAATGGTCGCCGACGCCTGCAGATTCTCCAGTCCGCGCCCCGGGTTCGCGAGCACCAGCACGCGGCGCTCCGCCTTTTCCATGGGAGTGAGGTCGCCTGCTCGCAAAAGCAGGGGACGAATCGCTTTCCACCGCCAATGAGATGGCAGGGTGGCGGTGTTGGGTGCCCGCGGTGGCAGCAGCGAGCGCAGGCTCGGCCACAGCGGAACAAGATTGGCGCGGGCAAGCTCGCTCAAATAGTCGGCGGGCAGCTCTTCGAGCGTACCGAGAGCTTTCATGAGATAGTGCCTCCTCGATGCGGCGGCAACGGATATTGTCTCGATGCCGGTAGGAAAGTGTACTATTTGATATGCATACATTCAATATGCATACATACGGGTTAGCTCGAGCCAGGTGTCCAGCCGCCATCGTGCTCGCGACAGGAGGCCATCGTGTTCATGAAAAGCAAACGGATCGTGGCGATCGCCGCGGCAGCCGTGATGCTGCTGCTCGCCGGGTCCGCGCTCGCCCAGCCGACGGTGAAGATCGGGGTCGTGGCCGAGTTCTCCGGTCCTTTCGCCGACTACGGCGCACAGATCGTCGGCGGGATGAAGGCGTATCTGAAGCAGAACGGTGACGTCTTCGGCGGCAAGAAGGTCGAGATCATCACCCGCGATACCACCGGCGCCGCGCCGGACATCGCCAAGCGCCTGGCGCAGGAGCTGGTGACGCGCGACAACGTGGATATCCTGGCCGGCTTCGGGCTCACTCCCAACGCGCTGGCGGTCACGCCGATCGCCACCGAGGCAAAGAAGCCGATGGTGATCATGAACGCCGCCACATCGGTTATCACCACGCGCTCGCCGTACGTCGTGCGCGTGTCGCACACGCTGCCGCAGGATACCCAGCCGATCGCGCAGTGGGCTGCCAAGAACGGCATCAAGCGGGCCTTTACGCTGGTCTCCGATTTCGGTCCCGGCATCGATGCCGAGACGACCTTCGTCAAGGCGTTCAAGGCCGCTGGCGGCGAGATCATCGACAGTGTGCGCACACCGCTGCAGAACGCGGACTTTGCACCGTTCCTGCAGCGGATCAAGGACGCCAAACCCGACGCCGTCTTCGTATTCCTGCCGCCCGGCAGTCAGACCATCGCGTTCATCAAGGGCTACGAGGAGCGCGGACTCAAGCAGGCAGGCATCAAGCTGATCGCTACCGGCGATCTGACCGACGATGGAGTGCTGCAGGCGATGGGAGAGCCGACGCTGGGGCTCATCACCAGCTTTCACTATTCGGCTGCGCACGATTCTCCGGAGAACAAGGCGTTTCTCAAAGCCTACGTCGAGGCCAACGGCACCAAGCTTCGTCCCAACTTCATGGCCTGTGCTGGCTACGACGGCATGGCGGCGATTGCCGAGGCGCTGAAGAAGACGGGCGGTTCGGTCGATACCGAAAAGTTCGTCGCGGCGCTCAAGGGCATGAAGATCATGAGCCCGCGGGGTCAGATCATGATCGATCTGGTGACGCGCGACAACGTCGATATCCTGGCCGGCTTCGGGCTCACTCCCAACGCGCTGGCGGTCACGCCGATCGCCACCGAGGCAAAGAAGCCGATGGTGATCATGAACGCCGCCACATCGGTTATCACCACGCGCTCGCCGTACGTCGTGCGCGTGTCGCACACGCTGCCGCAGGATACCCAGCCGATCGCGCAGTGGGCTGCCAAGAACGGCATCAAGCGGGCCTTTACGCTGGTCTCCGATTTCGGTCCCGGCATCGATGCCGAGACGACCTTCGTCAAGGCGTTCAAGGCCGCTGGCGGCGAGATCATCGACAGTGTGCGCACACCGCTGCAGAACGCGGACTTTGCACCGTTCCTGCAGCGGATCAAGGACGCCAAACCCGACGCCGTCTTCGTATTCCTGCCGCCCGGCAGTCAGACCATCGCGTTCATCAAGGGCTACGAGGAGCGGGGACTCAAGCAGGCAGGCATCAAGCTAATCGCTACCGGCGATCTGACCGACGATGGAGTGCTGCAGGCGATGGGAGAGCCGACGCTGGGGCTCATCACCAGCTTTCACTATTCGGCTGCGCACGATTCTCCGGAGAACAAGGCGTTTCTCAAAGCCTACGTCGAGGCCAACGGCACCAAGCTTCGTCCCAACTTCATGGCCTGTGCTGGCTACGACGGCATGGCGGCGATTGCCGAGGCGCTGAAGAAGACGGGCGGTTCGGTCGATACCGAAAAGTTCGTCGCGGCGCTCAAGGGCATGAAGATCATGAGCCCGCGGGGTCAGATCATGATCGATCCAGAGACGCGCGACATCGTGCAGACCGTGTACATCCGCCGTGTCGAGAAGGTCGACGGGCTGCTCTACAACATCGAATTCGACAAATACCCGGATGTGAAGGATCCGGGGAAGTAGGACGCCGCAGGGCGGAGCAGGGGCCCCCGCGCACAAGCGCGGGGGATGCGACCCCCGGAGGCGGAGAAGCCGGCGACGCGTGCCTTATCGACATGACGATTTCGGAGCGGAGCCGGCCGGCGCGAAGCGGGGATGCGACCCAGGCGAGTCGACGCGGCCGCCGACTCGCAACAGATGCGTGTTCGCGCCCAATGACCAAGGAGGCGGCGGCGCGAGCGGAGCAGGGGCCCCCGCGCACAAGCGCGGGGGATGCGACCCCGGAGGCGGAGAAGCCGGCGACGCGTGCCGTATCGACATGACGATTTCGGAGCCGAGCCGGCCGGAGCGAACCGGCAGCGAGAAGGCGGTGGTTGGGATGGACACGGTATTCATCGACAAGCTGCGCATTCGCGAGGTCGTGCAGAACTGGGTCGTGTGGCGCGATTCGGGCGACTGGGAGCGCTTCCGCAATGTCTGGCACCAGGACGGCCGAATGATGGCGACGTGGTTTCAGGGTCCGGCGGAGCGTTTCATCGAAGTGAGCCGCGAAGGCTGGAACAAGGGCGTCAACATCCTTCATTTTCTCGGCGGGTCAGCCATCGACGTCGCAGGCGATCGAGCCGTTGCGCAAACCAAGATGAGCATTTCGCAGCGCGCCACTGTCGACGGCGTGGTCTGCGACATTGTCTGCACCGGTCGCTTCTACGATTTCTTCGAAAAACGTGATGACGTGTGGGCGATTGTGTTGCGCCAGCCGATCTACGAAAAGGACCGCCTCGATCCGGTCGACCCTGCAGCCCGTCCCGTGCTGGACAAAGTGTTGCTCGATCAATTCCCCGAGGGCTATCGTCACCTCGCTTACGCACAGACGAAAATCGGCTTCACGGTGAAGCGCGACATGCCAACGCTCAAATGCAGAGAAGTCGAACGGCTGTACGCTGCCGGGGCCGAGTGGCTGGCGGGCGGAGAGTTGGCATGGTGAAAACCCCAACCGACACTTGAGCTGTGGCCAATATCGGATCGTGTGGCCGAGATCGGCAAGACCCGTCCTTCAATCCATCCCCGAAAGCAGCCCTTCGAGGGTCTGCAGGATGCCCTGAGAAACTGCTGTCGAAAGTAGTGCCGCGGGGTTCGTTCATCGATGCGCAATCGACAAACCACTCGTGATGCCGACCATCTCTTCGTGTGCAACGCAAATGATCGCGTGGCACACGCGGCCATTTTCGACAGCGATATCGGGAAACGTGGTTATGTCCTTCGCCAACCCTTTGTGATGGCGTCGTTTTGTCCTCCAGTCGAAGCCGCTACCCGGCACGCTGTCGAAAGCGCCTTTTCGACAAACCAAGCGTGCCGGTGCAACGGGTTGAAGGAACGAGGATTGTGCTGGCTCGAACAGATTGCCGAGTTTGTTTTCGTCAATCGGCGAAAGAGTACATAACTTCGCTTATCCGCCAAGCCTTCTACAAAGGGCGCACCGCTTGCCAGCATCGTGCGCCCTCTACTCCTGTCGGAATGCACGTCACCGACCGAAGGCGACGAACGCGCCGACAACCGGAAGATCGCTCACCCTACTCGACCAACTCCTAACAATTCCAGAATCCGCCGCGACACGATCCGCTAGCGGAGCGGGCTTTGTGGCACGCCAGACGCGTTTTATTCGAACCCCT
>VBCY01000175.1 GCA_005882995.1 Betaproteobacteria bacterium | reverse complement strand
CTGAGCCGGACTGATTTACCCGAATCTCACCATCCTTTCTGAAGGGAACGGCTCGGAACCGTACCCGCACGAGCTCTCGCCGCGTGCCGACTAGGAATCCGTTGGTCCGATACGTCAGCGGATCCTGAGCAGGCAAGAACGTTGCTCAGCTAGTTTGGGCAACGAGGCGGCTATCCGTCCAAGCTCCCCCGTTCGCGAAAGACTCGAGCGCGGCAGCCAGATCTGCCACGCCAGAATAGAGGTTAGCAAACGCATCGGTGAACCCCTCCGGATGACCGATTGGCGCACTCAAAGGACCGTCAACGTAAGCACCTCCTCGAGTAAGCACCGTTGAAGAGCCGTCGCTTTGATGGATTTCGAGCCGATTCGGCTCATCATGGCTCCATGACAGGCTCGCGCGTTCTCCGACAATGCGGAGACCCAAGGAATTGCCAAACCCAGTGGCGACCTGACTGACCCACATAGCTCCGGAAACACCTCGTTCGTACTCCAGCAGAACATGTGCATTGTCTGGTACTTCCCGTCCTCGAACGGCTTTCCGGAGGTTTGCCGAGATGCGCGTGGCCTCGAGGCCGGTCACATAGGCAGCAAGATTGAACGCGTGCGTGCCGATCGCAGCCAGACATCCCGCTGCGCCATTTTTGACCGGATCCGTGCGATTGCGGGCGATCTTGTCGCCCGTTGCTTCAACTGCCGTGGAGAGCCAGCCCTGGGCGTACTCGATCTGCACAATGCGAAGCGCGCCCAGCAATCCTTCACCGATCAAGCGTCGGGCATGGCGGACCATCGTATAGCCTGTGTACGCGTGCGCTACGGCAAATACATTCCCGATGCGCCGTTGAATCCTTATCTGCTCCAGAGCATCGGCAACCGTCGTCGTAACCGGCTTCTCGCACAGAACGTGAAAGCCGGCCTCGGTGAAGGTCTTGGCAATCGCGAAATGCGTTCCATTGGGCGTCAGAATTGAAACGAGATCGACGCGGTCGTCTCGCCCAAGCTCCCCCTTGACCATGGCCTCCGCATTTGCGTAGACGCGGTCTTCGGCGATGCGAAGCCCGAGGGCTGCATTGCGGTTCGACTTCGCGTCTGACGAAAATGCTCCCGCCACAATTTCAAACTGATCGTCATAGCGAGCTGCAATGCGGTGAACTCGCCCAATGAACGATGGTGCCGCGCCCCCGACGAATCCCAGACGAAGACGGCGTTCGGGTGCTCTGGCGATTTTGTCCTCGCTCACGTTCAGGAACTCAAGAAATGTGGTGGACGCTTTTTCGGAAAACGCTCAAAACGCCGGTGTCGATGAAGCGTTGGAATCAGCTCGAGGCTCGCGCGGCGCTTCATTCAATCTCTCGGATAGCGGCTTCGAATGCGGCTGGCAGCACCCCTTCACGTTCCTGCCGGGGTTAGCGCAGCAGGGCAATACACTCATGCTGCAGCGGGCGCCTTTGGTTTGCTTTGAGGCGTTATCCATTGTATGAGGTGAGTAGCGGCGCAAACGATCTCGCCGTGCTGATTGAACAGCTCAACCTTTGTACCACATCGATTCTTGGCAAAATCAATTTCCGCCACCGTATCCACAACCCGGATAGTGTCCCCAAAGAACACCGGTCGAATGAAGCGGACCCGGTCGTATCCGACCGAATATGACTCATGCCCGGGAATAACGCGCGCGTACTTCTGGATGAGCATGGTGCCCGTCGTAGACATCAAGCCAATCAAGAGGACGCCATGCGCGACCCGCTGTTTCATGGGTGTGGCACGCGCATACTCGGCGTCGACGTGTATCGGTGAGAAGTCGCCCGTTATGCCAGCAAACTGGTATACGTCGAACTCTGATATGGTCTTCGTAAAACTCACACTGTCGCCAACTGATACGTAGAACTCGCTCATGCTCTAGCCCCTATGTAATGGACCTTATCACCACGTCGCTCGGCCGCCGGACAAGTCGAAGACCGCGCCAGTCGTGAAGGCGCAGGCGTCGCTCGCAACGAACGTCACCATGTCGGCAACTTCATCTGGCCGGCAGAAACGTCTCATCGGGATGCGTTGAAGCAGGTGCGCCTTACGATCCTCGTCGATTCCATGAATCATGCCGGCGTCGACGACTGTCGGCGTGATGCAGTTGACCGTGATGCCCGACGTCGCAAGCTCTTTGCCCATCACCTTGGCAAGCGTGATCTGGCCAGCTTTTGATACGGCGTAGGGTCCTGAAAATACCGTGCCTTCTTTACCCTGAACGGAAGAAATGTTGACGATGCGCCCCCACCTTTCCTTTAACATGTGCGGCACAACTGCTTTCGAACAGATGAACGTCCCGGTCAGGTTGACGGCGAGTGTTTCTTTCCATTGGGCAAGGCTGACCTCCGAAACTGGCAAGATCGGACCCTGAACCCCGGCATTGTTTACGAGAATATCGATGCGTTTTTCTTTTGCGAACAACCGATCGACAGCGGCAGCGACCGAGTTCTCGTCGGTTATGTCGACTTCGTAGCATTCGGCAGAGACAGTCGTTGGCACGTCGGTAGCCCGATCGAATATGACAACCTTCGCACCTGCGCTCGCGAGATGGCTGACAATGACCCGTCCTAACCCGCCGTGTCCGCCAGTCACTATGGCGACGCGGCCCGCTAAATCGATCGCAATTGGCATCGTTTACGAAACTGCTC
>VBCY01000172.1 GCA_005882995.1 Betaproteobacteria bacterium | reverse complement strand
TCCTGCTCGGCCGCGTCGGATGCCACTTCATCGGCAAGGTGATATGGAATGACGACTACCCCTTCCTTGTCGCCGACGATGACGTCACCAGGATAAACGGCAACGCCGCCACAGCCAATCGGCACATACAGGTCGATCGCGTGGTGGTGAATCAAGTTTAGAGGCGCGCTGCCGCCAGCGCAATAGACCGGAAAGTCCATTTCGGCGATCGTACCGCTGTCGCGCACCGGCCCATCGGACACCAAACCCGCGGCGCCGCGCACCATGAGCCGCGTGGTAAGAATCTGGCCGCCGGACGCGACACGCTTTTCGCCACGGCAATCGATCACCAATACATGTCCAAGCGGGACGCTCTCGATGCCTTTGCGCTGCGGGTGCTCAGGATTTTCAAACCCGCTAATCTGGTCGAGATCCTCGCGCGCCGGAATATTGCGCGTAGTGAACGCCAGACCGACATTGCGAAAGCCGCGCTTGAACAACTGCGTACAGAGCGTTGCCGTGCTGATGCGGCGCAGTTTTTCCACCGTTTCAGGCTTGAGCGTTGTAGTCGCGTTTATCATGGGATGGCTCCCGACTTCTTGACCAGTTTTGCTCAGCTCGGGGCTTCGCGCTTCATAGGTGCCGCAAGTTCTTCGTGCGAGTTCCATGTCGAGTTGCCTGCCGAGCTTTTCATTGAGGTTGGAACTCTTCAGGATGTTCACGATTTCGCAGTTGCGTCTTTGCACTATTCCCTCTGGCGTGCGCGCGGGCCGTTAGATCGCCCGCTACAACGAACATCGAGGCCCGGAACGCCGACCTCACCTATCGTCGGCAGCTCGGGCGCGAGCGCTCTGGGCTATTCCGCGGTCGTTGCCCGCACCTTGAGCTTGCCGGCTTGCGCCAGAGACGGCGCAGCCGTCATCAATCGGGCTTTTTTGGCTCTTTCGGGTTCGGCTAAGTCCTTGCTTGCTGAAGTCCCTCCGACGACCCGATCAGGAGTCGGCTCTCGGTGCCGACGAACTGCTCAAGAGACAAATGGCTTGATCATCGTGGTGTTCCCGATTCTTTAGTTTGGCGATTGACAAATCATTGTTTGACACGTCACTGCATGTGCTGCGAAAGACGATCAAGCACGGCGATCTGCACGCCTGCGTCACCGCGTCCGAGCCCGGGGCGAAGAGCTGACCATGCGCCTCGACGCTTACAACACGGCGTGGCCGGTAATCAAAGACGGCAACCACGTCGAGAATGCCGGCACGTACGTCACCAATGTTATGGCGACGAAGATCGCAAGGTAGTACGGCCATGCGGTCTTCGTGGCCTCGCCGATGGAGATGTTAGCGATCGCACAACCGACGAACTGGACAGTCCCCACAGGCGGATGAACGAGACCCAGCGCACAGTTCAGAAGCAGCATCATGCCGAACTGAACCGGGCCGACGCCCATCTGGATCGCGAGCGGCAGGAACAGCGGCGTAGTGATCAGAATATGCGCCGCCATGTCGAGGAAAATGCCGAGGATGATCTGGATGATGTTGATGTACAGCAGCATCAGCCATGGCGTGGTCGTCGCGGCGAGAAGCGCGGCTTCGATGGTCTCCGGGATCTCTAGGTACGCCATCTGATAGCGGAGCATGTTCGACACGCCGATAAGCAGCAAGATCACGCCGGTCGTTTTGGATGCCTTCGCCAAAGACTTGAGAAGTTTTTCCTTGCTCATCGTGCGGTAGATGATGATCGTCAGGATCAACGAGTACGTGACCGCGATCGCCGCCGCCTCGGTCGCCGTGGTGATGCCCTCCATCACGCAGACGAGAATGATGACGACCACCAAGAGTCCGGGAACGGATGCGACGAATGCGCGCAGAACCGCGTTCCAGCCCGGGAACTTCTCGACCAACGATTTACCTTCGACACTCTTCGGATAGCCGAACTTCACGGCTTGCCAGTAGGCGGCGGCAAGCATGCACACCATGATCCAAAACACGGGGATGAGCCCGGCGAACATGAGATCTCCGATGGAGACGCCCTTGATCACCTGCCCTCCAATGGTCCCCGTGGCCGCCTGCGCGGCGAACGCGTAGATGATCATGTTGTGGGAGGTCGGCATCAGCGCGCCCGTAAGCGAGGCGTGCGTCGTGACGTTGACGGCATAGGCCGCGCTGTAGCCTTCGCGCTTCATGATCGGAATCATCACGCCGCCCATGGCGGAGGTGTCGGCGACCGGGGAGCCCGATACACCGCCGAACAAGGTGGACGCCACGACATTCGCGAGTCCCAGGCCGCCTTTCCAGTGCCCCACCAGGCTGCGGGCAAAATTAACGATCTTGTCGGCGATGCCGCCGTGCAACATCAACTCACCGAAAAAGATGAAAAAGGGAATGGCGAGGAACGAAAACACGTTCATGCCCGATACCATCATCTGAATGGCGGTCTCGAACGGCAAGCCTTCGACCGCGAACGTCGCCAGGCAGCTCAGCCCGATCGCGAACGCGACGGGCACGCCCAACACCAGAAAGATGATGAAGCTCAGACAGAGAACGGTCAGTGCCATGATGGGATCACCTCCTTGCCGGTGAACAGCGCAATCAGGTGCTCAGTGGAGAACAGGGTGATGAGCACCCCGGCGATCAGGATGGGTACATAACGGACGGCCTCGGAAAGCCCCAGTGTAGGAATCGTGCTGCCGCGAGTGGACGATGCCATCTCGGCACCGCCCGCGAACATCGCGACCGCAAACGCGATGCTGAGAAGGAAGACGATCACCTCGCACCAGAACTGCGCCCTTTCCGGAAGCACCATGACCAGCGAATCCAATCCGATGTGACCGGCATCCCGAACCCCGGCTGAGGCGCCAAACATCGCAACCGAAATGACGAGTAGCAAGGCGACCTGCTCGACATAGGCTGGCGCATTGTTGAAGACATAGCGCAGCACGACGCCATAGACGACGACGGCCAGGAGGCCCGTCAAACATAGGCACGCCAGATACATCGCCCAGCGCGACAGTACCGAGTTCAAGGCCGTCAGCCAGCCCTTGATTGGTTTCTCGACCGGCGCCGCGACGAGCTCCAGGTCCTTGGGGCTGCTTCCGAGTTCCATGGCCTTCCTCCCGATAAAGCACCCATGGCGCGGGAATACGCCGCGGGCATCCAGCCGGAACAGCACTACAACGAAGCGGAGGTCACTTCGTGTTGACGATTTCCTGAACTAGACTTTTGAGTTCTGGTGTGTTCGCGAATTTGTCCCACACCGGCTTCTCCACTTCGACGAAGCTCTTCCGGTCGATTTCGGACGCCGGAGTGATCTTCGCGCCGCCCTTGATGACGGCTGCCTTCGCTTCCTTTTCCTTGGCCTCCCACAGTTTCACGTAGTACTGCACCGAATCCTTGGCGGCCTTGCGGAGCGCGGCCTGTTCTTCCTTGGATAGCGTATCCCAGGTTTTTTTCGAGAATACCACCACTTCCGGCGGCATGGCGTGCATCGTCTCGGAGAAAACCGGAGCAGCTTCGAAGTGCTTGGTCTCCTCGTACGAGGGATAGTTATTTTCTGCGGCATCGATCAGACCGGTCTTGAGGCCGGTATAGACCTCCGGCGAACCTTCAGCCCCTTCATATCCGCCACCGACTTGATCGGCTTCTTCGCATACATGGAGCGGGCGCCACTCTCGTACAAGGCGAGGCCTATAAAGCCGGCCTTTTCGAACGCGGCCAGAATCTTGTCGCCTTGCGGGCCGTACATCGTTTTGCGGAAGTGCTCGATATCGCGATACAGGAACGGCAGCGCAGGGATCA
>VBCY01000171.1 GCA_005882995.1 Betaproteobacteria bacterium | reverse complement strand
GATGAGTGGCACGGGAAACTGTTTTGATAATGCGCCGATGGAAAGTTTCTGGCACAGCCTCAAAGTGGAACGGGTGCATGGCGCCGGCTACGAGACGCGAGCGCAAGCGAAGCACGACGTCTTCAGTTACATCGAAATGTTTTACAACGTTGAACGCAGGCACTCGTCGCTGGGGTATCTCTCCCCACAAGCATTTGAGAAGCGCTATTGGAGTGCGCAAAACGAATCTGTTCGCTCAGGTACCGAATAAGTCGTCCACGGAAACTTGACAAGATCAGTACTGAGTGCCCGGGACTTCGTACCAAGTACCTCGAATTCCTGTTGCAAAGGCCGAGAACGGACCCCTTGCTGACATTGGCGGGAAATGGAAGCAGTCACCCACTAATGGGCGTGATCGGACCAGGTGTCCAATTGCAGGCAAGAACGATGGGGGGCGGGACGGATTCGCGCTGGATGTCCCCAGGATCGTCGTCGCGGTCGCGGCATCGATCCTGCTTACCCCTTTGTGCCACCACCGTACGCGAGATCCTTGCTCACCTCGGTGAGCCGATCTGCCACCCCGCATCCCCGCGGCCCGGGGGCCGCCGCTGTGGGACACGTCAGAGGCTCTTCGTGTGTTCGTGGTGAACGTGCACCAATGATTCCGAGCCTAGTCCAGGTGGCACGGCCGGACAAGTGCGGGTACGATGTCGATCGCATCGCAGCATTGGCCCCGTCGCGAAATCGCGTCGCGTCCGAGGACATGTGGTTTTGGTTCCGGGCGTCTCGATAGCGCTAAAACGTTCATCGGCAACCATCGACCATAAGTCGTCAACCGATTCTTCTGCCAAGCGGACGAACGGCCGGCAACCGCGTCATCGCCGAAGCTGCTCCTCCGAACATACCAAGGTTTGGCGCCAGCAACGCCGTCCACCGAAGTCTCCGCCCACTTCAACGTGATCAAAGAGGGTAACCATGAGATGTAATTCAATCGCACGTTTGCTTTCCGCCTGCTCACTGTTCGTAGCCACCACGACCGCATGCGTTGGCAGCTCAATCGCGCCGATAACGGGCGGTGCGCATGGGTGGCCGTTCGGATCCCCAAGTGCCGCCATCGACTTGGCGAGCTACGGCTATATGGAGGAAGAATTCTCCATCGAGGGCACTGCTGTTTCGTATGCGAAGGTGGGAACGTGGGCGATAGATGGTGTCTGGACCGCAACGCCGAGCGGCAGCGCCTCGTTCAAGACTCGGCTGCTTGTGGTGCGGCCGGCAATTCCCTCGATGTTCAACGGAACCGTCGTCATCGAGTGGCTTAACGTGACCAGCGGGTGGGATATCGCCGACGTTTTCGCTCACGGCCATGAGGAGTTGCTCGGCGGCGGGTATGCATGGGTAGGCGTGTCGGCGCAGGCGGTTGGGGTGCAGCTGTCGCCGTTTTCTCTCAAAGCCTGGGATCCCGTCCGATACGGTTCACTGAGCCACCCTGGTGATGCCTACGCATATGACATACTGACTCAAGTCGCCCAAGTCATTCGGCATCCAGTTGGTGCGGGCCTACTCAACGGATTTGCCGTGGAACGAGTGATTGCGGCAGGTCATTCGCAATCTGCCAATGGGTTGGCGACGTACGTGAACGCGATTCAACCGCTCACCGGTGCATACGACGGTTTCCTGCTCTACAGCCGCCAGCCGTCTGCCTTGCCACTGTTCCCCGGGGCTGCCGGGGCCGTACCAGCGGGAGCGATCATCCGGGTCGATACCGTGGCTCCGGTGATCTCGGTGGAAGATGAATGGAGCATTGCGATCACGTCGGCGTGGCTCGTCCGTCAGCCAGATGGTCCGAAGTTCCGCATCTGGGAGGTCGCCGGTACCGCGCACGTTGATCGCGACATGGACGCATTCGTCGAGCCGATTATTCACCGCGACCTGGGGTTTCCGCCTTTGGTTTGCGCGCAGCCGATGAATGAAGCACCGCTTCGCTACTTGGTGCATTCGGCGATCAACAAGCTCAATGCCTGGATCGCCGGCGCGGCAGTTCCGCCAAGCGCCCCGTCGTTCATCGAGATTGCAGGCGGCGCTGTCGTGCGTGACGTGTACGGCAACGCGAGGGGCGGAATTCGGCTGCCGCAATTGGAAGTGCCGACGGCCACCCTCTCCGGCGTTGGCAACGCGGGCCCTGGATCCTGCCCTGTGGCAGGAGTGACGCATCCATTCGGCGCTCAGACCCTCTCCACGCTGTATCGGAACCATGGGTCCTACGTCGCGCCGTTTGTCCACGCAACAAACGATCTTCGTCGCTCAGACTTGCTGCTCGAGTATGATTCGAACGACGCGAAAACGAGAGCGGCCGAGTCAAGTATCGGAATCGACAACTACTAGGCACCAAGAATGGGAAATGCGCTCGCCAGCGCGCCCACCTGAAAACGTGAAGGCAAACGACCCGCGGAGCCTGTGAATTCGAGGGCCGCCAGGGTGGCGTTGGAGCGACCGAGTGCTATTCACAAATCTCGGGCGAGTTGGGTCTCGAGCGTTCCCATAGCCTCTCGTTCGTGCTGACTTGCGCTATCGGTTCGCCCCCGCTGCCGGGGCAACTAGCGAACGTCCCACCTCAGCCGGGCAAGCATGCCCGCAGAGCATCAGGTCGCGGCCCTCCGTGGAGCTGGTAGTCAGGGCTCTGGGCTAAGTACTTCGTACTTCGTACTTCGTACTGAGT
>VBCY01000170.1 GCA_005882995.1 Betaproteobacteria bacterium | reverse complement strand
TGAAAGCGACACGCTCGTAGCACTTTACAGTCTTAGCGCCGCAACCGGGTCCGATAATAAGAACCTGCGTTCTGCGATTCGCGGTTACGTCAGTGCCGTTGTTGAAGACGAGTGGCCTCGACTTGCGATGCAGGAAAGGTCTCCACGGACAGACGCTGCGCTCAATGCACTTCTGCGAGAAGTGGCCTTGCCCGGAACCTCGAAGGACTTCGGCATCCAAAGGACGATGCTGGACATGGTGCTGAGAATTCGCGCTGCGCACGAAGACCGCGTGGTGCTGAGCAACGATCGAACCGTTGTAACGAAGTGGTTGGCCGTCCTGCTGCTTGCGCTCTTTACCCAGATCGCCATCGCCGTGGTGCATCTGGAAAAACCGCGACCTCAGTTCGCCGCGTTGCTGATTTTCACGCTCGCCGCTGTATCAGTCCTCGGATTGCTGGCGGTTCACGAGGCACCATTCGAGCCCCCAATCTTCATTCCTCCCGGTCCAATTATCGACGTCTTGCGACAAGTTCCGATGTAACGCGCTTTTTCAAGCCGAAGTGCGGCGAAGGCATCGAGTGACATTTGACCATCACCCGCGCTGTCGCGAACCGCTCTCCCGGCGGGAGAGGGGTTGGGGGTGAGGGCTCATCCGCATTGCAACCCATGTCACGCAGTTAGGAAACGCTCCAATAGAATAAAATCACGGGGCGGCCCGAACTGTGAGCTGGGCTGCTATTTGTAAGGGAAGCTCATGGCAGAGCGCCTCGATACGGTGGTAATTGGACCGGGCGAGCCAGGCTGGTATGAGCTATCAAGTAGTCATCTCAAACCACGTAACAAAGGGGGTCATTAATCATGAATGCCAGTCCTTATCGCCGCTTCTTCGTCACGGCGCTCGCGACATTCTCATACATGGCAGGACCGGTGCTTGCGGAAGGACAGCCGCAGGAGGTGACCGTGTTCGGCGACAGCCTGTCTGATCCGGGCAATGTGTTTGCCCTGACTGGCGCGGTTTCCCATACACCGTACGCTGTGATACCGAGCGCGCCATACACGATCGGCGGCCTTCACTTCAGCAATGGCAAGACATGGATCGAACAGCGCCCGGCGGGAAACGTGAACGCACAAAGTTCCGGACCGGCGTACCAAGTGAGCGGCGTGTTCACCAACTATGCCGTCGGCGGAGCACGCGCACGACCCGCTTCCGGAGGCCTTTTGCAGGGCGATCTTACCGTGCAGGTGCAGAATTACCTGGCCGACTTCGGAGGGGCGGCTCGTCCGGAAGCAACACACGTGATCTTCATTGGCGGCAATGACATTCGTGATGCACTGCTAGCGGGTGGCGGGGCGCCCAGCGTCGCTATACTCAACGCTGCCGTGACCGCGGTAGCAACCAATATCCAGACGCTGTATTTCGCGGGCGCGCGAGGCTTTGTCGTGGTCAACGGACCCGATGTGGGCCTTGTTCCTGCCGTGCGCATGCTGGGTCCGGCTGCACAGGCCGGCGCCACCGCGCTTTCGGCGGGCTATAACGCGGGCCTCGCGGCGGCCGTCGCAGGTCTCAACGCGGGGCTACCCGGCGTTCATATTGCGTTGGTGGACCTGTTTGGCTTTCTTCAGGACATAGTGGCTCACCCCGCGAAATATGGCCTGACCGATGTCACCGACATGTGCATTATCCCGGGCGTCAAGGGCGACGCGAAATGCAGCAATCCCAATGACTATCTGTTCTGGGATGGCATCCACCCGACCACGGCTGGGCACGCGCTTCTCGCAGATCTGATCGGCGCGGCGTTATAGCGCGCGGCCAAAATTTGGTGCCAGAGACGGAAGCGCGCGCTAAGACGCGCCATGGGACTTTGGAATGGCCTCCTCGACGCTAACGCGACGCTCCGAGTGCCGTGGCCAGCCTTGCGCGGAAAATCCAGGCGGTGTTGTGCGCCGCTGCCTTATTGGCATCGTATCCAGCGAAATAGAGCATGTCGCCATCATTTGGGAAAGGCGAGACGGCGATCGACCGCGTCGCCACCAGCGACTGCCCTGTCTTAAGCGAAGGGGTTATCTGTCGCAGATCATAGTGCCCGTGCGCATACCTGACCAGATACCACCCACCCGCTTCAAGCTGGCCGTAACCAACATCGACGACGCGTTGCCCGTTTGGCGCTGCCGCTTGTGGCCTTATGAATGCCTCGAGGCCGATGTGCAGCAGGTCTTCGCGCTGATTATCATGAACCTTGACCATGTCGTTGTAGGCGGCAATGATATAAGTGGCCCTCGTCTGCCAGCGGTCACTGAGAAAAGTCTCGAGATCGAGTTCGGTGATTTCGCTACCGTCGTTAGGGTCGACACGAATGATGCGGGCGGCATCGCCTTCCACGGCCGCGAGCAGCACTTCCCCGCGACCCGAAGAACTCAGGATCGGTGTCAGGCCGCGTAGGCCGGTTTCGGAGTGGTGTGGATGACGATTGGTGTAGATGAGGCGCCACTGCGGCGCGGCGCCGTCGATCCGCTCGTAGATCTGCTGCCCGATCGCCACATACAGGCGACCATTGCATTCAGCGAAGCTGCTGACACGCAGTCGACCGGCGAGGCCGGAGAACGCACTCGTTGGGATACGCGAGATATCGAGCTCTGGCTCTGTACCCCAACGAATGCGACCGGGGACGCTCGAATCATACGCGCCACTGAAGACGCCTCGCGGATCCTGTCCGGCGAAGACGAGGTCGATCCCAGTTTGTCGATCGCGATGCGCACCGAAGCTGCGGACCTGTGGCAGAAAATCCGCTGCCGGGCGATCCTGTGCGAGTATTGATGCAATCCAGGCACCGGTCGCGTCGTCGCGACTGAACACGCTCGTGGTGCCGGTCAGGTCCCAGGTGGAGGCAACAAGGAGCGATACCGGCGTTGGCAACCGTGCGCCTGTGCCATCGGTTGCAAAGCTTACTTCGCTCAGTGCAGAGATGGCGAGATGGCGTGGGCGCCCATTCGGCGTCCGTTCATCGAAGGAATGATCGACTCGCCAGCGCGCATCGGATCCGTCGAGAACGAGGATCTGTGCGCCCTGCGGTCCCTCCGGGCCGGGTCGATCCTGCCAATAGCCATTACCGGCATAGAGCTTGCCGCCGTGGCCGGTAAGGAGACGCATCTCGGTGCCCCCCATGAAACGACCCGCACTGTCCCGAGAACCCGCCGCGAAGGAAAGCTGAAATTCATCTCCGTTGCTCGCGGGGCCTGGGATGACGCAAGCCGAGAGCACGGCGCAAATTCCACTCAAAACCAGCGAGCGTGGGCGCCAGTTAAAATTACGCATCGTCTTGTGTTGCTCTGTACGTTTGTATCTTAGCGCTGCAAGTAGAATCCGAAACCCTCGCAAACAGATTCCGACAGCCAGATGGCACTCAACGCGGCATTGAAGCAGCTCATTGAAACCAAGCTGGCGCACACGCACGAGCCGCAGTGGGCGCTGCCGATTGCGGAGGTTCGTCAGGCATTCCGCAATCTCTGGACACCCGCCATTACCGGTGAGCCGGTGTCGATAGGCCGCATCGAGGACGTTACGATTCCCGGAGTCGACGCCCCCATTCCGACTCGCGTCTATGCGCCAGACGGCGCGGAACGATATCCGATCATGCTGTATTTCCATGGCGGAGGGTACGTGTAGGGTGGAATCGAGGAGAGCGACGCATTCTGTCGCAGCCTTGCCAAAGTCACCCGACACATGGTGCTCTCGATCGATTACCGTTTGGCGCCCGAACACCCCTTCCCTGCGGCGCTCGATGATGCCGTGACGGCAACAATCTGGGCAGGGACTCACGCCGTCGACCTCGGCGGCACGCCAGGTCCCATCGTCGTGTGCGGCGAAAGTGCAGGAGGGAACCTGGCCGCGGTCAGCTGTCTACAGTTGCGATCGAACCCGCGCGTTTCGATCCGCTATCAGGTATTG
>VBCY01000169.1 GCA_005882995.1 Betaproteobacteria bacterium | reverse complement strand
GTGCCGAGGAAGCTCACGAAATAGGTCTCAGCGACGCCGACAAAGGTCTGCACGATCAACACAAGCACCGTCGGTCCGGAGAGTTTCATAAGCATCGGGATGATCGGGCCATCCAGCGATCGGGCCAGCGATCCGGCAATGGCGCCCGCTATCACAGCTTTCGCTGGCCTCAGCCCATCGAGATCCGAGCCGGAAAGGCGCTCCGGACTGGAGGCCGCCACGCGTGTATTCGATTGTTGCATCAAGGCCATCGGTTGCTCCCCCTGGGCGGCTATTTCGATCATGCGTGCCAGTCGTTCACGGCTCACTCTCCGGGAACGAGCAAGCCGCCCGTTTGATGTGGTTTGGTCGCGCCGGTTGGGGGCTCGACGAGCTCAGACCGTAGCGAAACGATGCTGTCCGGCTTGCTGGCCGGAAGGAATAAGAGTGTCAGGATGGTGGCGACCAGGAGCCCACCCATCAAGGTGATCGCCATCGGGCCCCAAAAGACGCTGCGCGACAGCGGCACCATGGCAAGGATCGCCGCGAGCGCCGTCAGGACTACCGGCCGCGAGCGCCGGATTGTCGATTCAACGATCGCCTCCCATTGCGAGAACCCGCTGCGCATGTCCTCGTCGATTTGATCGACGAGGATCACCGTGTTGCGCATGATCATGCCACTGAGCGCGATCAGGCCGAGCAGCGCGGTAAATCCGAACGGCGCGTTGAAGACGAGCAAAAAGCCGGTAGCTACGATCAGGCCGAGTGGTGCTGTCGAAAACACCAAGAAGAGCTTGGAGAAGCTCTGCAGCTGGATCATGAGCAGGGTCAGCATTACCAGGAACATGACCGGGAAGATCTTGAACAGAGCCGTGTTCGCCTTGCTGCTCTCCTCGATCGAGCCGCCCACCTCGATTCGGTAGCCCGCCGGCAGTCCATCGATCAGCCCTGCAGCTTTGCCAGGATTGCCGTGCTGACGGTGGGTGGCTGCAGCCCCTCGGTCACATCCGCTCGAACCGTCAGTACGTAGTCCCGATTGCGCCGCCACAGGATCGGGTCTTCGAAGCCGTAGTGGATGCGCACGATCTGCGAGAGCGGCACCCGGACACCGCCGCGGGTCGGGATGGTGAGATCCGAGAAACCATCAAGATTGAGGCGCTCGGAGGGAATCGCGCGCGCCACGACCGGAATGAGGTCGATGCGCTCGCGATACTCGGAGATCTTGTAGCCTGAGAGCAACGCCTGCAGTGTGAACGAGATTTCCTGCGGTGTGAGCCCAAGCACGCGTGCGCGTTCCTGGTCCACCTCGAGCCTGATCGCCTTCGCCTGTTCGTTCCAGTCGAACTGCACGTCGCGCGCGTTCGGATTCTCACGCATGATCTGACGGACCTCAGCGCCGATGTCGCGCAGCTTTTTCGGATCAGGACCCCTCACGCGGAACTGGAGGGGAAAGCCGACCGGCGGGCCGAAATTCAGACGATCGACGCGGACACGCGCTCCGGGCACAGCACCGTCGGCGACCGCGCGTTCGAGCTTGACCTTGAGCCGTTCGCGCCCCTCGGGGCCGGTCGTCATGATCACCACGAGCGCGAAGCTTTCGTTGGCGAGCACGGGGTTGAGCGCGAGAAAGAACCGCGGCGAGCCGGCCCCGATGTAAGTCGTATAATTCGCGACGTCGCGGTCGCCGACTAGCAGCCCCTCGGCTTGCCGCGCGGCGGCTTCCGTCGCACCGATCGCGCTGCCCTCGGGCAGGCGAACCTCGATGAAGAGTTCGGGGCGCGAGGAGGTTGGAAAGAACTGCTGCTGTACCAAGGTGAAGCCGGCGCCGGCGAGCGCGAAAGCCCCGAGCACCACGGCTATCACAGTCTTTCGATGCTCGACCGACCCGTTCACGGCCAAGCGCAGCACTCGGTATATACGCGACCCGTAGAGGTTCGAGCCCCCGTGGCCAACGTGAGCAGGCTTCGGCAGGAGCTTGACGCCGAGATAAGGCGTGAAGATCACCGCCACGAACCAGGAGACGACCAGCGCAATGCCAACCACCCAGAAGATGCCACCGGCGTATTCGCCGGCTGTGGATTTGGCGAATCCGACCGGCAGGAAGCCCGCCGCTGTGACGAGCGTGCCGGTCAACATCGGAAACGCGGTCGACACCCACGCGAAGCCCGCCGCTTCGATCCGATCGAGCCCTTGCTCCATCTTCACCACCATCATCTCGATGGCGATGATGGCGTCGTCGACCAGCAGCCCCAGCGCGATGATCAGCGCGCCGAGCGAAATCCGATCGAGGTTCATGCCGGTTGCGTTCATGGCGACGAATACGATTGCGAGCACGAGCGGTACCGCGACCGCGACGATGATTCCCGTTCGCCACCCGAGCGAGATGAAACTTACGGCCAAAACGATGACGAGAGCTTCGAGGAACGATTCGACAAACTCGCCAACCGATTCATCGACGACTTTCGGCTGGTCCGCGATCTGGTCGATCTGAACGCCGATCGGGATTTGCGCTTTCAGCTCTTTGATCGCGGCCGCCAGGTTGGCCCCAAGCCCGAGCACGTTGCCGCCGTCGGCCATTGCCACCGCGACGCCAACGGCGGGTTTGCCCTGATGACGAACGAGAAAGCTCGGCGGGTCCTCGTAGCCCCGCTTCACCTCCGCGATATCGCCGAGACGAAACGTGCGACCGTTGTCCTCGATCGGAACCGCGGCCACGGCATCCGCGCCGGCGAACGCGCCTGAGACGCGGACATACACCCGATCGGCGCCAGTTTCGACGAATCCCGCCGGCGCCATCGCGTTCTGCTTTCTGATGCTGTCGATGATCAGCAGCGGCGAGATGCCGAGCGTCGACAGCTTCTTGTAGCTGTATTCGATATAAATGCGCTGCTCGACGTTTCCGACGATGTCGACCTTGGACACATCGCGCACCGACAGCAGCCGTTGCCGCACGGTTTCCGCGTAGTCCTTGAGCTCGGCCAGGCTCAGCGCGTCGCCGGAAATCATGTAGAGGGCGGAGAACACATCCCCGTATTCGTCGTTGAACACGGGTCCGATCACGCCCTCGGGCAGATCCTTCTTGATGTCGGTACTCTTCTTGCGGGTCTGATACCAGATCTCCGCCACGCGCCGAGCGGGCACATTCTCCTTGAGCACGGGCTGCAGGACCGTCACACCGGGGCGGGAATAGGTCTTTACATAGTCGAAGAACGGCAATTCCTGCAGGCGTTTCTCGATCCGGTCGGCGACCTGTGACTGCATCTCCTCAGCCGTCGAGCCGGGCCAGAACGCCTGGATGACCATGACCTTGATGGTGAAAGACGGGTCTTCGGCGCGGCCCAACTGCCAATAGGAACTGACGCCGGCGATGGAGATCGCAATGATCAGGAACAGCACCAGCGCCTGATGCCGTACCGCCCAAGCAGAGAGGTTAAACCGGGACATTCGATTGAGCCCTCTCTCGCTCAGTTCGCGGCTCGCTCTTCGACGATGCGCACTGCTTTGTTCTCATCGAGAAGCTGTGCCCCAAGTGTGACAACGCGCTCGCCGGCGCTCAAGCCGCTGGCAATGAGCACATCGTTTTGACGGAATTCGATCACATCGACGGGAGTCCGTCGCAGATGTGCGTTGTCGGAACTTACAACCCAGACAGAAGCGCCGCTGCCATCGGCATAGATGGCGCCAAGCGGGAGCCGCACCACGATGCGGCCCTGCTTCCGCACCATGCGAACCGTCGCGGTCATGCCGAGCACCACTGCATCGTCGGCAGCTTCGATCGTAAAGCGCGCCTGATAGGTCCGGGTGACCGGATCGGCCTGTGGCGAAAATTCGCGCAGTGCCGCGCGGTAATGGCGCGAGCCGTCCGCCCATAGGTCCACGGTCGCGTCGCTCGCGCGCGCGTCATCGAGCCGCGATTCGGGAATCGCTACAACGACCTCGCGTTCGGTAACCTGGGCAAGGCGAACCACAAGCTGTCCAACCGCGACTACCTGCCCCACCTCAACAGGCAACACCGTGATGACGCCGGCCTCGTTGGCGCGCAGATCGGTGTAGATGACCTGATTACGCGCAACGCCCAAGGCCCCCTCAGCCCGCTCAACGCGACCGCGCGCCTCGTCAGCAGCTTTTCATAGCGCTGCTCGTCCGCGGCGGCCTGAGCCAGGCTCGATTTCGCAGCTGCAAGCTCGGCTTCCGCCGAGCCCAATAACAGGCGGTAATCGGTCGAGTCGAGCCGCACCAGCACCTGGTCCTTGTCGGCCCGATCCCCAACGTTCAGCAGCCGTTCGACGATCTTGCCCGCGACGCGAAAGCCAAGATCAGTCTCGTAACGCGCACGGACAACGCCGGTGTATCCCCTGGCTTCTGCGGCACTCTCGACTCGGATGCTCCTCCTTGCAGCCGCCAAGAATGAGAAACCAAGTCGCGGTTGTGAACCACACCCACGCTGGACGGCCGCGCAAAGGCTTGGCAATGGGAAGGAGCGTCATCATTTCCTCGGTCACCGATCGAACGACAAGACAGCAGTCGCCCCGTGGATCCGACCCATGGTCCGGCTTCTACTCGTCGCCTTTGCGAAATCCGGCTAGTCGATGATTTCCTCTGTCCAATGGTTAGAGCACGCGCAGTTAATCTGGCTGAAAGTGTGCACTCGGCAAAATCGCAACGGAATTGCCTTTCTCGCATCGAAATCGTGCGAAGTTCGCATTGAACGGAAATCCGATCTTGCCCCTTGGTCGGACGCGTGTTGAATTCTTCGTCGATTGCCGGCTTGAGCGCAAACGTGCATATGCATATAATATCCCCAATATCACCGTCAGATCGGAAGGAACCATG
>VBCY01000019.1 GCA_005882995.1 Betaproteobacteria bacterium | reverse complement strand
GGGCCGGCGACGAGATCAGCCAATACTACGATCCGATGATCGCCAAGCTGATCGTGCATGGCGCGGACAGGACGCAGGCTCTGCGCCGGCTCCGCCAGGCGCTGCGCGAATATCAGGTCGTCGGGGTGGCCACCAACATCGCCTTCCTCCAGCGAATCATCTCCCACGAAGCATTTGCAAACGCGCATCTCG
Organism: Betaproteobacteria bacterium; assembly: GCA_005882995.1. GTDB lineage: Bacteria > Pseudomonadota > Gammaproteobacteria > Burkholderiales > Casimicrobiaceae > PALSA-1003. The sequence goes on along the minus strand of VBCY01000019.1, from coordinate 3,704 downwards.
ATACCGGACTCATTGCCCGTCACCACGAAGCGCTGTTTCCGCCTTCGCCGCCGCCTTCGCCGGAATTCCTCGCCATGGCCGCGATCGCTGAATACGCGGCCATGCGCGACGCTGTCGCGGCCGGGGCGATTGCATCCGGTGATCCGTATTCACCCTGGCGCGACGTCGATACCTGGTGGCTCAATACCGAAGAACACTTCATCGCGCTCAACTATGTCGCCGAAGATACGTCTTACCCGGTACGCCTCCGGCTGCGCAACGCAGCGATCGCAGTCGATGTCGGGCAGCGACAATTTACGGCGAGTATCGAGTCGCTCGAACACGCCTTGGCAGTCACGCTCGACGGCGATCGCTTCACCACCAATGTCGTCGCCCATGGCGAAGAGCGTTACGTGTTTTGCAACGGAACCATGCAGCGTCTGAAATTGGTCGATCCGCTCGCCCACGCCGGCGAACACATGGAGCACGGTGGCCATCTCGCCGCGCCGATGTCGGGGACTATCGTATCGGTGATGGTGGAGCCTGGTGATGCCGTGGCCCGCGGCACTCCACTGATGATTCTCGAAGCGATGAAGATGGAGCACATCATTACCGCCGCTTCCGACGGCGTGGTGAGCGCGGTGCACTACCGCGCCGGCGACCAGGTACGCGAAGGTGCCGATGTGATCGATGTCGCAGCCCCGGCGCCGACGCCTTGAACGTGCTTTTCTACACGGGCGCGGACAACGGCGCGCGATGGATGGAGGCGTTGCGCAGGTCGTTACCGGAAGCCAACATCAGCCTCTGGCCCGACGTTGCGGCGGTCATCGATTACGCGATTGTGTGGAAGCCGCCCGCGGAACTGATGACTCGTCTCGACGGAGCGCGCGCGGTCTTCAACCTCGGCGCCGGGATTGACGCGCTGATCGATCTGCCCTGGCCCGCTGCCGTGCCCGTGGTGCGCCTGGTCGACGCCGGCATGTCCGAACAAATGGTCGAGTACGTCAGCTACGCCGTGCTTCGCCGCTATCGCGAATTCGAGCGCTACGAAGAGGCGCAGCGAAAAGCGCGATGGGAACCCATCCCTCGCATGGACAAGGCTCGGTTCAACATCGGGATTCTGGGATTGGGCGTGCTCGGCATGGCTGTCGCCAAGTCGCTCGTCGGTCAAGGCTTCGCGGTGACGGGCTGGAGTCGCACTCGCAAGGAACTTGGCGGTGTCCAAGGTTTCTCCGAGAATGAATTACATGCCTTTCTCGAGAATTGCCGGGTTCTCGTCTGCCTCCTGCCTCTGACTCGAGAGACGCGAGGCTTGCTCAATCGCGACACCCTGTCGTGCCTGCCTGAAGGAGCCTACGTTGTGAATGTGGCGCGGGGAGGGCTCATTATGGAAAAGGATCTTCTCGCTCTGATCGATGACGGACACCTTTCTGGCGCGATGCTCGACGTATTCCATGATGAGCCATTACCGGCGGCGCACCCTTTCTGGCATCATCGGCGGATCACCATCACTCCGCACGTGTCCGCTTTGACGCAGATCGAAGCGTCGGTCGCGCAGATCGCCGACAACATCCGACGTCTGGAGGTCGGCCTGCCAATCAGCGGCGTGGTCGACTGCGGGCGCGGCTATTAGAGACTCTCAGAGCCATGCCATTGCCACGTCGTGTGCGCATCGTCGAAGTCGGTCCAAGGGACGGCTTGCAAAACGAAAAAGCTTCCGTCCCCACCGATGTCAAGGTGGGACTGATCGATCGCTTGACTGATGCGGGACTGCCGTCGATCGAGGCAGCGAGCTTCGTGTCGCCGAAGTGGGTGCCGCAGATGGCCGATTCCGCACAAGTCATGGCGGCGATTCGCAAGAAGCCGGGCGTGCGCTACCCGGTGCTGACGCCCAACATGAAGGGACTGGAAGCGGCGCTTGCGGTCCATTGCGACGAAGTCGCGGTGTTCGTCGCCGCGACTGAATCGTTCTCGCGCAAGAACATCAACTGCTCGATTGCCGAGAGCCTGGAGCGCGCGAGGCCGGTCACGGAAGAGGCGAGAGCGCACGGGGTGCGCGTCCGCGGCTACATCTCCTGCGTCCTGGGTTGCCCGTATGAAGGCGAGGTTGAGCCGCAGCGGGTGCGTGATGTGGCCGGCGTGCTCAAGAGTCTGGGCTGCTACGAAGTATCGCTTGGCGATACCATCGGCACCGGCACGGCGGGCAAAACCCAGAAACTCATCTCGACCATCGCCGAAGTCATACCCATCGCCGAGCTCGCGGGACATTTTCACGACACCTATGGACAGGCACTGGCCAACGTCTACGCGGCCATGGAGCTTGGCGTTGCGACCTTCGACAGCTCCGTTGCCGGCTTGGGCGGATGCCCGTATGCCAAGGGGGCAACCGGCAATCTCGCGACAGAGGATTTGCTCTACATGCTGGACGGTTTGGACATAGAGACGGGCGTCGATATGACCGGGTTGCGCATCGCCGGTCAGTACATCTGCCGATTCATCGGTCGGGCGCCCGTGTCGCGCGTTGCCCGCGCGCTCGACGCCAAGCAGCCGCTCTCCCCGGAGCATGCAGCATGAGCGTGGGTATCGGAAAAGTGCCGTCGCCATGCAACAGCGTGTGCGCGATCGACACGGACTCGGGGTACTGCGCCGGCTGCTACCGGACGATCGATGAAATCGCCGGATGGCTCGATTTGAACGAGGATGCCCGGCGTGCACTGCTGGGCGTGCTGGAAGAGCGGCGACGGCGCTACGCACACGCCATTGCCGAACGTCACGCGACCCATGCCCAGCGCTGACTGGTACTTCGACTTCGTTTCGCCCTTCTCCTATCTGCAATGCGAGCAGCTGCCTCAGCTCGAGGCGAAATTGCGCATCCGTTATCGCCCGATACTGTTCGCCGCATTACTGAGCGCCCACGGTCACAAGGGACCGGCAGAGATTCCTTCCAAACGCCGCTTCACCTATCGTTTCGTCGTGTGGCAGGCTCGAAAGCTGGGTGTGCCGCTCAAGTTTCCAGCGGTGCACCCGTTCAATCCGCTTCCCCTGCTTCGCCTCGCGATCGCGGCGAATTGCGCGCCGGACGCAGTGCGCCGCATCTTTCGTTTCGTCTGGCGCGACGGGCGCATGGGTGACTTGCCCATCGAGTGGGCTGAGCTGATGGCTGAACTCGATATGCCCGACGCGGCCGCACTCATCACCTCCACGGAGGTGAAGGAGGCGCTGCGAAGGAACACTGACGAAGCGCTCGCGCGAGGGGTGTTCGGCGTGCCGACGCTGGCGATCGGCGAGGAGCTGTTCTGGGGCGCTGATGCCACCGCCATGGCTGCGGATTACGTGGCGGCGGGTTGCAGATTCTCCGACCCTGAAATCGAGCGGGTGGCGGAGCTACCCATCGGCGTGCAACGCATCCCTAACCGCGGATAACGTCTTGCGCCCGCAGCGACGCGATCGCGGTGCTCTCGAAACCCGCCTCGCGCAGCACTTCTTCGCTGTGCTCCCCTTGCGCGGGGGCATTGCAGCGGATGTGAAACTCGTGCGCCGACATCTTGAACGGAGGCGCATATTGCCGGCTTCCGTCGAGCCCTTCGGCGATCATGCCGCGCGCCACGAACTGCTCGTTGGCGAGCGCTTCTTCGACCGGGAGTACGGGGGTCACACAGCAGTCGACGCGGCCGAAACGCTCGACCCATTCCGACTGTGAGCGAGCCGCGAGCACCGCGGCGATC
>VBCY01000173.1 GCA_005882995.1 Betaproteobacteria bacterium | reverse complement strand
GCTGCATTGCATCCGCTGAATCGGGCCTCTCCGCTGCGATGGTGTTCGTCATGACGGCTGCTTATGTGGCCCGCGAGCGCCTCGTCTCTTGGCGGTCGGGTGACGTTGCAGCTTCGCTGCGCGGAACGCCAGTGCGAGCTCGAACGCCTGACGCACGAATGCCAGCACCGCGCCGAACTCATCGTCGGAGAGCTGCCGCGCGGCGTCGCTCGACCGATAGACATTGGCGAATTCGCGCTCTCGGCCTGCCTGCACCGCGAGCCGTCCGATGCCGAGCCCCTCGAGCGTTCGCCAGACCTCCGGGTTGTACGAACGCGTGAAACGCATGACGAAGGAAATCGGATCGTTCCGTCCCAGCACCGAGGCAAGCCGCAACACGATTTCAAATGGCAGTGCCGCTTTTCCATTCTCCACGAGGTCGAGCAGCGCGGGATCCTTGAGGTTGATCGCATCGCCAAGCTCTCTAACGCTCAGACCCGCGGCCTCGCGCGTCGCGCGCAGGGCCGCACCCGCTTTTTCCACTGCGGCACGCTGCTCAGGCTTGACCAGCACCGCCCTGGCCGCGCTCATCGAAAGATCGGCGGCGGCTCCGGCGATGCCGAGCACCGAGTCGGTCCAGGCGCGCACTTGTCGGGCGACGCCGATCATCGGCGATTCGCCCGCCTTGCTGGCGACCGCTTTGCGCGCTGCCGCGACCGTCGAGCGGGTACTCCTGACGCGCTTTCGGGACATGTCCATGGCTTCCTCCGGGAATCGGACACCGAGCATCTTAGCCGCTAAGGCGGCTTTCAGCAGAAGACCGGTCGCTATTGCAACAGTTGAGCTGGCGTTGGATCATAGACATGGGGCTGCCGCGCTGGCCGCGACGACGGTCATTTTTGACGACGCGGTCGCTCCAGCTCACAACTCAAGTTGTCGCACACTGGAGGAGATCCGACATGAATAAGAACCGGCACGTCTGCATCGCTGCATTGGGCATGCTCGTTGGCGCGGGCGTCGGCTTCGCGCAAGCACAACAACCGACGATGACTTTTTTCGTAACCAGCGTGGGCTTGGGGAAGGGAGCAGACTTGGGCGGACTCGAAGGCGCGGACCGTCACTGTAAGGCCCTCGCCGAAGCCGTCGGTGTTAAAGGCAAAACCTGGCACGCGTACCTGAGCACGCAGGGGCCCAACGCCGTGAACGCACGCGATCGGATCGGCAAGGGCCCGTGGATGAATGCCAAAGGCGTCGTCGTGGCGACCGACGTTCAGAATCTGCACGGGTCGAACAACCTTACCAAGCAGACCGCGCTCACCGAAAAGGGCGAGGTGGTGAAGGGCCGCGGCGACACCCCCAACACGCACGATATTCTTACCGGCTCGAAACCCGATGGAACCGCTTTCCCTCCTGGCAAGGACGAGACCTGCGGTAATTGGACGAAGAGCGGAGCCGGCACGGCCATGCTCGGCCACGCCGACCGCACGGGGCTTGACGAAAGCGCGGAGGCCAAGTCGTGGAACTCTTCGCACGATTCTCGCGGCCCCGACGGAGGCTGTAGCCAGAACGACCTGAAGAGCACCGGCGGTGCGGGCCTGCTTTATTGCTTCGCCGTTAATTGATGGTTGTAGCCGGCACCTGACGCTGTCCGCAGTCTCAAGGAGCGGTCGACAACGAAGTGCAACGCTGCCAAGTCAATACCGCAAATTTCCCGGCGTGCGCGGGAAGGGAATCACATCGCGCACATTGGAAAGTCCCGTCACATAAGCCACGGTGCGTTCGAAGCCTAAGCCGAATCCGGCGTGCGGCACAGTGCCGTAGCGGCGCAGGTCGCGATACCAGCCGTAGTGTTCCTTGTCGAGTTTGGACTCCGTCATGCGTGCGTCGAGGACGTCGAGCCGCTCCTCGCGCTGACTGCCGCCGATGATCTCGCCGATACCCGGCGCGAGCACGTCCATGGCCGCCACTGTCTTTCCGTCGTCGTTGACGCGCATGTAGAACGCCTTGATCTCCTTCGGGTAGTTCATCAGCACCACCGGTTTTCGGGTGTGCTGCTCGGTGAGATAGCGCTCGTGCTCGGATTGCAGATCGACGCCCCATTTCACGGGGAACTCGAAGTTTTGCTTGGCTTGTTCGAGAATCCGGATCGCCTCGGTGTAGTCCATGCGCACGAAGTCGGATTGAACGATGCCCGAGAGCTTGGCGATCAGACCCTTTTCGATGCGCTCCTCGAAAAAAGCCATGTCGTCGGCGCGCTCGGAGAGCACGGTGCGCAACACGTGCTTGAGCAATGCTTCCGCCAGCGTCGCGTTGTCGGCAAGGTCCGCGAAAGCGATCTCGGGCTCGATCATCCAGAACTCCGCGAGATGCCGGCTGGTGTTCGAGTTCTCGGCGCGGAAGGTGGGACCGAAAGTGTATACCCTGGATAACGCCAGGCAGTAGGTTTCGACGTTGAGCTGGCCGGAAACGGTGAGGAAGGCATCACGTCCGAAAAAGTCATGTGAGAAATCGATTTCGCCTTGCGGTGTACG
>VBCY01000168.1:1759-3654 GCA_005882995.1 Betaproteobacteria bacterium | reverse complement strand
GATGCAGGTTTATAGCAATCCGGCTACCACCTTCGTTGCCGGATTCATCGGCTCTCCGGCGATGAATTTTCTCGAGGGCAAAAGCGAAGGCGGTGGAAAGATCGCGCTCGACGGCAGCGGGAGCGTCACGGTCCCTAACAAGATTGATCCGGGTCGACGAGTCACCGTCGGGATCCGTCCCGAACATCTGATGCCAAGCAAGCCGAGCGAGGCGAACCTTGTCGGCAGCGTCGAAGTCATCGAAGCGCTTGGTGCGGACACGTTGGTCCACGTTGCCGTTGCCGGCCGATCGGTGATCGCCCGGCTGCCGCAAGGATCCGCCGCGGAAGTCGGTGAGCCGATTGCGCTCGCAGCGGCACGCGATCGCGTGTATTTGTTCGACGCGGAAAGCGGCGGACGAGTGGCCGCGTGAGCCGGGAAGCAGCCATAAGCTCCTGGCCATACCCGCGCTTCGCCGCGCATCGCGGCGCAGGCAAGCTCGCGCCCGAGAACACACTCGCGGCCATGCGCGCCGGATACGCGCACGGCTATCGGATGGTTGAGTTCGACGTCAAACTCTCCGCCGACGGAGTGCCGTTCCTGTTGCACGACGATACGCTCGACCGGACCACGGGCGGACGCGGGCGAGCCGATGCACTCACCTGGGCCGAGCTCGCCAAGCTCGATGCAGGGTCGTGGCATTCCCCGCAATTCGCGGGCGAGCCGCTGCCCGCGCTCGGAGCGATCGCGAATTGGGCGCTTGCGAACGGCGTTGCCTGCAATATCGAGATCAAGCCGATGCCTGGACGCGAGCGCGATACGGGAGCGGCCGTAGCGCTCGATGCACAGACGCTGTGGCGTGGCGCCGACATGCCTCCGCTGCTGTCATCATTCTCTGAGGAGGCGCTCGCCGCGGCGCGAGATGCCGTTCCCGAGCTGCAACGCGCGCTCTTGGTCGAACGGATCCCCGGCGACTGGGAGCGGCGGCTGTCGCAACTGCAATGTGTCGCTCTCGATTCCGACTATCGCGAGCTCAAAGCCGGGCTGATCGCAGCAGCGCACGGCGCGGGATACAAGGTGCTCACCTATACTCCCAACGACGTGGAAGTGGTCGCGCGACTCAACGCGTGGGGCGTCGATTGCATCATTACCGATGCGATCGATGTCGTGCGGCCGGAATAAATCTACTTGGGGTCATCCCGGTGCAGGCTCGCGTGTGTTATCCCGGCGCAGGCGTCGTCATCGCGTAGCTGTCATCCCGGCGGAGGCTCGCGGGTGTCATCCCGGCCCCGGCCTTCGCCGGGGCGACGACATGAAGGGATCCAATTAGGCCCCGGCCTTCGCCGGGACGACGAATCGGCTGTGTGTGATTCACTTTACGTTACTCGGCACCGCACTCTTACTCTCCTGCACGTCGGCCTCAAACACTTCCTGCAATTGGGCAGCCGCCTGAGCCGCCGTCTGGATGAGCTGCGTTTCGTCCTGGCGCACAGCATACTGCGCGTCCATCAGCTTCCGGTCATGTTCCGCGAACAGGGCCACGGCGCGCGCCGCCTGCGTCGGCTCCATTCCGGTCAGCTCCAGTGCCTGGCGGGCCGTTTTCAAGCTCGACAGAAAAAACTCCCGCTCGATCTCCTCGCGGTCGATGTCGAGGTCGCGCAGGCGGTAGTAGTGAACGCGATTGCGCGCGCGCGCCAGAATGGGGAGATTGGGAAAATTCTTTCGGACGACCGCCGCGGTTTTCACGGAGGCCTCGACGTCGTCGATGGCCAGCACGAAGAGCTTGGCGTCGCGTGCGCGGGCCGATTCGAGTAACTCCAGGCGTGACGCGTCGCCGTAGTAGACCTTGTTGCCAAAGCGGCGCACGAAATCGACCTGCTGGAAGCTCGCCTCGATCGCGGTGAACGGAATGCCGG
>VBCY01000168.1:0-1727 GCA_005882995.1 Betaproteobacteria bacterium | reverse complement strand
GATGAGATCGAACTCGGGTGGCTTCGTGCGCTCGAGCCAGCGTTCAAGCATGCGTTCGTGCACGATGAACGAGAGCGGCGCGAGGAGCATGGAGATCGTCACCGCCAGCACGAGCAAGTCGGCGATCTCGTTCGGAAGGATGCCCGTGGACTGCGCCGCGACAAAAAGCACGAAGGCAAATTCGCCGCCTTGCGCAATCAACACGCCAAGGCGCTGCGCTTGTTCACTAGCCGTCCCGGATGCGCGCGCCAGGCCGTACATGAGCAGAGCTTTGAGCAACATCAAGCCGAGCACCACGCCGAGCACCGTGAACGGATGCGACACGAACAGGGCGAGATTGGCGCTCATCCCCACCGCCATGAAGAACAGCCCGAGCAGCAGTCCTTTGAACGGCTCGACGTCGGCCTCCAGCTCGTGGCGGAATTCCGAATCGGCGAGCAGTACGCCCGCGAGGAACGCGCCGAGCGACATCGAGAGGCCCATCGCCTCCATGGTCAGTGCCGCCCCGATGACGACGAGCAATGCAGCGGCAGTAAAGACTTCGCGGCCGCCGAAGCGCGCCACGAGCTTGAGCGCCGGACGTACCAGGAGACGGCTGACGACAATGACGAACGCGATCGCTGCAACGCCTTTGGCCGCGACTATCCAGCCACTCGCGTGGCCGGTCTTTTCCGGGCTGAGCAACGGCAGCAATGCGATAAGGGGAATCACGGCGACATCCTGAAAGAGCAGGATCGCGAACGCGAGGCGCCCGCTCGGACTGCTGAGTTGGGCGCGCTCGCCCAGCCATGCCAGGACGATGGCCGTGGAAGACATGGCAAGTCCCGAGCCGACTACGATCGCCGCCTGCCAGGAAAGATTCAGCCAAACCGCGATGGCGGTGAGCACGATTCCGGTCACGACAACTTGCGCGCCACCCAATCCGAACACGGGACGGCGCAACGCCCAGAGCCGGGAGGGCTCCAGTTCCAGCCCGATAAGGAAGAGCAGCAGTACGACGCCGATTTCCGCGAAGTTGAGCGTCGCGTCCGCGTCGGCAATCAAGCCCAAGCCCCACGGACCGATGATCGCGCCCGCCGCGAGGTAGCCAAGCACCGCGCCAAGCTGCATCCGCCGGAACATCGGGACGACGATCACCGCCGTCACTAGAAAAATTGCGGCCTGTTCTAAGAGGATCATGGGAAGTTTGGACTCGATGCGACGTTTGAGAGATGGAAGGTGTCTGTCAAGTCTATTGAGAATTACGCAACCGAGTGACGTTTGACCCTCACCCGCGCTGTCGCGCACCCCTCTCCCGGCGGGAGAGGGGTTAGGGGTGAGGGCCAGCTCATCTGCATTGCAACCGATGTCACGCAGTTAGGAAACGCTCAATAATTCCGAGCAGGGCATGTCACCGAGCACGTCTGACCCAGCGATCGCGCTTGGTATCTCGCTTCATGGCTTAAGCCCAATGCTTGGCTCTTTCCACTGCTTTGTTCCAGCCTGCCATCAACGTTGAAGCCTGATCGCGCGACATCTTGGGCTCGAAGCGGCGATCGATCTGCCAGTTGGCTGCCACTTCCGCGTCATCGCGCCAGTAGCCCACGGCGATTCCTGCCAGATACGCCGCGCCCAGCGCCGTCGTCTCGAGAATCTTTGGTCGTACGACGGCTACGCCCAGCAGGTCCGCCTGGAATTGAAGCAGAAGATTGTTGACTGCCGCACCGCCGTCGACGCGCAGTTCGGCG
>VBCY01000174.1 GCA_005882995.1 Betaproteobacteria bacterium | reverse complement strand
CGCCTCATGAGGAAGATCGCTGGCATCAGCTTCGATTCTCGCCGCCCAGAGGTCCATCAAACCAAATGCCTTCAGGCTGATGATGCTGGACGGAGTTCCAGCTCTCGCGGAGGTTACGTTTTCGAACCAATGGATCTCGTTCGGCGCACTACCGTTGCTGCGCAGTATTCGATTTCGCGTAAAGATCCACTCGGAGTTATTGTGCATCTCGAAGTTGTCATCAGCACGCGCGTCGATGATCGGGTATTTGGCAATTTCTCGGCCATACGTGATGAGGCCCGACTGGTACATTCGCGCGATACCGACCGGATCGCCTTGCGTCCGCTGAGTTTGCAAATTCCCGTCGATGTCGAGTCCGCCAACCTTCTCGTTTAAGTCTACGAACTGTTCTGGCGTGATTGTTCCCGACTGCAGTGCCCTCAGGCCGTACTGCACGCCGACGCTGTCGAAGATCTGATTGGCAAACCCATCTTGTGGCCGAGTACCGATTTCATTGACGTGATAGTCACTCAAAGTGCACCGAACTCCGTGCGGGTTTGTTATGGGGTCGTAGAGCACCCCTGGCGGAATGAGGCAGCTCGAATTCGTTGCTGGGAACCAGCGACCGCCGAAAGCTGGTGGGCCGTCCTGACCTGGGCATTCCTGTTCTGAAGGCTGCCCCAGGACAGCTTGCCGATCCAGCGGGCTAGAAAACAGGGAACTCGTCGTGAAGTAATGTGTTAGCACTACACAGTCATGACTGTTGACCGCCAGTGACCATACGTCCGGATAACTGCACAGCGGGAGAAAGCCATCGATGAGACCAGGGTACTGGTCGCCGATGCTGTGCTGTTGAATCGCGCCGCCCGAACAACCTTCCGAAATCGTGTAACGTAAGGGACCGTACGCCTCGATGAAGCGTTCCTTCACCATCATCAACGTTTCCGCATTGAGCTTTGCATTGGCGATGGACCCTTCGTCGGTCAGCGTTGCCGTCGCTGTCGCGAATCCACGCGACAGTGCGTTATCGTTGAGCGGAGTGTTGAACGTGAAGGTTGGCGACAAGTTGTCGATGAGTATGCTCGCACTGATCTGTGCTTGGCTGTATTGCGTTCCTGCACCGGCGCCGAAGAGATATACCAACTTCCGGTTCCATGCAGATTGCGGCGCCCAAGGCGCCCAAGGCTGAGCCGGGTCGAAGAGCACTGCGATGCGATAAATCGAGCGGTTCAGCGTACCCATCTCCTGACGCACGATGTAAGGCACGGTGCGGCCTTGGTCCGTGGTGGTCATCGCAATTTCGCCTGCTGCCGGTGGGTTCGCCGGATTGTATGAGGCGAATGCTCCCGTAGTCGCGCTCCTGTAGAAGAATGCATATTGCGTGGGTGCATTGCAATCAGCGTCCAGCGGCGCGCCCAGTCCGGCAGCCTGGGTAGTGCAGCTCCAAGGTTGCAGATGAGGACCGGAGAAGATGGGACCTCCAATCGGATAGTTCGTCACGTCGAGTTGCACCGAGCTTCCGTCTGCGGCAAGCGACAGGGTGTTGTGTCCCAGATTCAACCCGCTCACGAGCGCAAGGCTTCCACGCCCGTCGGGAGCAGGATGTAATGCATTGGCCAGAGGCTGACTGTTCAAAGACAATACGGCTTGACTGCTCGCCTGCGGCACGATAACGCGCACAAGAATGTCACCACCGGATACCAGATCAGCACGATTCGAGACTGCCTCGATGGCCAACGTAGTTGCTGCCTGAGCAAATACCGTCGGAGCAATCATAGCGGTCACAAGACACATCGATGCTCGCTGGATGAGCGCCGAAAGGGAAACTCCATTCGTGTGCGCCGAATGCGCGAATTCGAAGACGTTCATTTGCATCCCTCCTCACATCAACATGCCTGCGCGTTAACAGGCCACCGCATTCTCAAGCTCCTACGATCCCGGTTGTTTTCCGATGTACTTCGTGTCATCTAGCCGCCCGTACGCACTCGTCACACGGCATTTCTTAGCGCCAGCAGACGAGCGTTATTGGTGAGAATCTCGTTATCCGTGATTGGGCGGCGCCTGCACGTGCAAAGGCTGCATCAAGGCGGATTCGCGGCGGTGAGCGGGCGATGGGCCCCTCCGTGCGGAAACCGTTTTCATAGAGCCTCGACGGACGACCGTATCCAATGCACGCGGTGATTGGGCACGCATTTTTTCCGTACTGCGCGATGCAACCGTGGACGGCGAAAGGCTCGCGGCGTACACGAGGCTACTTGGCTCGCAACAGAAGCGATAGGCTGTGTCCGCGGCTGGGATGCAACATTTGTTCCGAACAGGACAAGTGCATCCATATACAAATCTCCAGCTCGTTCAGAGGCGGATGCCCCCTCGTTGTCAAGCGACACATGCGAAATGTCCCTCCGGCTCTGGGGTCATTTCCTGACGTTGTTTTCAGAGAATTCAATTTACGCTGTCGCCTGACATTCGTCAACTGTAGGCGACAGCATGTAGCACCCTTGCAACAGACTCAGCCTGAGATCGGGTGAGACGTTGCTGCCAACCACAGTTACACACTGCTAACGAGCGTGCCCACCCTGTGGGAGGCGAATTCGTAGTGTGACGCAATCCGCCTGCCCGGTGCAGTCTTGCGGGTACTGGTTGTGATGGTACCGTCCGCTCGATGCGCGAACTTCTCATCCTCGTTGTCCATCTCCTGGTCACCGTCGCGAAGCTGCTTCGGCTTGGCGGCGTACGCGCCGTAGCCGCAGAGTCTCTTCTGCTCAAACATCAGCTTCTGATCAGCAATCGATCCAGGCAGCGCGCGCCGAATCTGACCACGCTCGATCGCTTCGTACTCGGACTGACCACGCTGTTCGTGAGCCCGTGCCGGATTGCGAAGCTTGGCGCGCTCGTCAAGCCGGCGACGCTCTTCAACTTCCACCGGGCCTTGGTGGATCGGAAATACCGCCTGCTCTTTTCCTCTTCGCCGCATCGCTGCAAATCCGGTCCCAAAGGTCCGTCCGCGGAACTCATCGCGGCCATCGTCGAGATGAAGCGGCGCAATCCGCGGTTCGGCTACATGCGGATCGCCCAGCAGATCTCTCATGCTTTCGGCGTGCAGATCGACAAAGATGTGGTTCGTCGAGTCCTCGCCAGACACTACCGACCAGACGACTCTGGCGCCACAGGTCCTTCCTGGTTGGCGTTCATCAGCCACGCGAAAGATAGCCTCTGGAGCATCGATCTCTGTGCGCCATGATGGCGAGGAGGATGAGATGACTT
>VBCY01000166.1 GCA_005882995.1 Betaproteobacteria bacterium | reverse complement strand
ATCGCCATCGCCCGCTCAAGCTTGGCCTTGAGCGCCGTATCCTGCGTCGTCTGAACGACCACGGGAATCGGCTCAGCTCGCTCGAGGATTTCCATCTCGCCGCGAATTCCCTGCCAGTAATAGCCTGCGCTCCCGCAGCCAGCCAGCAAAGGTGCCAGAAGTAATGCAAACGCAAGACGCATCATGTTTTATCCAAGGTGGGTCAGCCAGGCAGCGAGGCGCCGAACGCCTTCTCGTAATTTGTCATGGGCAATGGTATAGGCGAAGCGGACGTGGTCAGCAGCGCGGTGGATTCCGAAATCGATGCCCGGCGTAAAGGCGACGCCGGTCGCCTTGAGCGCCTCGACACAGAATCGTTCGCTGTCCATGCCGAAACGTGAGCAATCGGCATACACGAACAAGCCTCCGCTCGGCATGACCGGGATCTGGAAGCCGAGCTCGCGCAGCGCCGGCACGAGAAAATCCCGGCGCGTCTGGAATTCGCGCCGCCGCGCCTCCAGAATCGACAGCGTTTCCGGTTGAAAGCACGCCAGCGCCGCCCGCTGCGATATCGTCGGAGGGGATATATACAGGTTCTGGGCGAGTTTTTCGATGTCACGAACAGCGCCTTCGGGCGCGACCAGCCAGCCAAGCCGCCAGCCCGTCATGTTGAAGTATTTCGAGAAACTGCTGATCACAAACAGCTCGTCAGAAATAGCCAGCGCAGTCCGGGGACCTTCTGCGTAAGAGAGCCCGAGATAGATCTCATCGACGATCAAGGCGCCGCCGCGTGCAGCGATGGATTCCGCGATGCGGCGCATTTCCTCGAGCGCGACTGTGGTGCCGGTCGGGTTCGACGGCGATGCGATGAGTGCGCCGCGCGTATTCGGAGTCCAGGCAGCGCCTACGACATCGTCGGTGAGTTGATAGTTCGTTTCCGGCCCCACAGGGATCCCTACAGGCGCACCCTCGAGCGTTCGCACGAAGTGACGGTTGCAGGGATATCCCGGGTCGGCGAGAAGAATCGCGTCGTCGCGATTCACCAGCAGCGCGAGTGTCAGCAGCAGGGCCGCTGACGATCCGGCAGTCACGATCACCCGCTCAGGCTCGACCTCGACGTGGAATTGTTCGCGGTAATGCCGGGCGATGGCCTCGCGCAGCGCCGGTATCCCGAGCGCAGAGGTGTAGTAGATGTCACCCTTGGCAATCGCATCGCGGGCGGCGTCCAGCACCGGTTGCGGCGTCGGAAAATCCGGCTCGCCGATCTCCATGTGCACGACAGAGCGCCCGGCGGCTTCGAGCGCCCGCGCGGCAGTCTGCACTTCCATGACGTGGAAGGGCGCGATCTCATGGACGCGTGCGGCAAGTCGAGCTCGTGTATCCATCCAACGGATGAGTTCCGCTTGCAGGCAAAGGTGCTATGTTAACCACTTTTGATTCGCCGGAGCGCTGCCATGGCCGCTGTCCTCCGCCTGATACTGCTGGGCACGGCGCTGGTCGTTTCTGCGCCGCATGCTGCCACGACCACCGTCTGGAAGTGCGCCGGCGACGCGGGATCAGTCGTCTACCAGGACGTACCGTGCCCGGCGGGCAAGGAGTTGCGCAATCTCACCACCGAGCCTCCCTCGCTGAGCATCGTTCCCGGAACACCCGTGCCGGGCGCTGCTTCCCCGAGAACGTCCGCGAGCCGCTCAGAGCGCGCCTCGACGCCCGAGCGGCGCAAGACAGCGACCGGCAGTGCGGCGGATCGACGATTCATTCAGATCGGCATGAGCGCTGTCGAAGTCGTCCAGCGCATTGGCAAACCAGACATCGACGGCAAGAATCGGCGCGGCGGACAACGTTGGTCGTATTTACCCAATGAGGGTGACCCGAACACGATCACAACCCTGACGCTGATTGACGGCAAAGTTGCCGACGTCGAGCGCAAGATCGTGCGCTGAGATTTTGCCGCTCGTATGCGCGCCGTCGTGCAACGCGTCCGTGAAGCCTCGGTGAGCGTCGATGGCACCCGGGTGGCGGCTATCGGACATGGCATGCTGGTGCTGTGCGGCATCGGACTCAACGACGGCGAACATGAGATCGACTGGCTCGCTCACAAGATCGCCAGCTTACGCATATTCGATGATGCCGACGGGGTGATGAACCGTTCTGTCCGCGAGGTGAAGGGAGAGATCCTCGCGGTCAGTCAATTCACGCTGTATGCCTCGACTCGCAAAGGCGCGCGGCCCTCATACAGTGCGGCAGCTCGTCCTGAAATCGCACGGTCCCTGTTCGATGCATTCGCGAGGAGTCTCGAGCGCCATCACGGTGCTCCTGCGGCCCGAGGCATGTTCGGCGCGCATATGCTCGTATCGATGATCAACGACGGCCCGGTCACGCTTTGTCTGGACACGGCCCTTCGCGAGTGAAGCAAGCGCCGGGCTCAACCCCCTGGAACCCTGATGTCGAAGCTCCGCTCCAATACGAAGCAGGAGCACGACCATGGTCCCAAACCCGCTGCAATGGATCGGAATGGCGTTAGCGATGGGAATCGCGGGCGCCTGGGCGACTGCGCTCGCGGCTGAAACCAATGCGTCGCCGACGGCGGCCGTCGCAAATGCGGACGTCGCTCGTCGTGGGTCGGACTCGCCTGGCGCGAGTCGGACTGCAAGCAGGCCTGCAGCATCGAATCCCGCCGTTAAGATGCCTCTAACCTTCGATGAGATGGACAAGAATCACGACGGCTATATCGATTCATCCGAAGCCGCAGCGATGCCTGGGCTCATCGGTGCATTCGATGGCGCCGATCGGGACAAGGACGGAAAGCTCGACCGCGCCGAATTCGGGCAGGGCGTTCGCGAGTGGCAACAATCCGTCAAGTAAGGACGAAGTTCTACGACCTGCAACAGGCTTGCCTGCGGCAGGCCCGCGCCAGGCAATTTGCAGTCGCTCGCTAGCCTTTGTCGAGACTGTATCGGCCGGGACCAAAGGCGACAATTATCAACATGCCGCCGAGGATCGACACGTTCTTTTCAAAGTTGATCTGCTGCGCCATGGCCTGCGCCGCCGGCACCGCCCAGAAGTTATGAAAGATCGGGGTGATCACGACGATGAAGACTGCGAGTGCGAGCGCCGCCCAGCGCGCCTTGAAACCGAGGATCAACGCCAGTCCGGCCCCCAATTCGATGGCGATGCTAATCGCAGCGAGCACCTCCGACAGTGGCAGACCCTTGCTCCCGATATATCCGGCGGTGGCCGCGAAGCTTGTCAATTTTCCCCATCCCGAGATCACGAAAATCATTGCCAGCAGCACCCGGCCGATAAGCGCCACAGCGTGCAAAGGTCGTTTCATGGTGATCCTTCTGGTTGCGTTTGAGAGGGCTCAAGTTGGAAGAGTCTATAGCGACGTGAGCTTACCATCGCAGCGTAGCGCCGAGGAGGAACTGGTTACTCGGAGCACTATGGTTGAGGCCGCGCTGGAAGCCTGCGTCAACGTCCCACGATGGGGATAGGCTGTAAATCATTCCAATCAGCGCTACGGCGGGCCATTGGCTCGAGGCTTTGACGGGATTCTGGTCCACTGCAAAGTCGAAACCCAACTGCAGGCGCTCCTGAAGTTTCCAGAGCACCACCGCTGAAGCATGCGCTAGCCATTGACGAGCGACTGGGTCGTCGATGTTGCGCGTTGCACCGAAATTGACATAGGACCCGATTGATTCCGAGCTGTAACCCATCAACAAGTACGCGCGAGGAGTGCTCTGGCCCGAATCGAGGCCCTGGGCGAAATGGCCGGAAGGAATGCCTGTGCCGGCCTTCACCGCAAGGCTTCTCTGCTCCTGCTGCCAGAAACGCCATTTGAACTCCAGATTGGTGTCGCCAAAGCCTGCCGCGCGACCCGAAGCGCCGCCGCTGGCGACGTTGATGTCATAGGTCGGCCGAAGGATCAGATCTAGCGAGTCGTTCGTACCATAGGTGAGCTGGGGAGCGAACTGAAAATTGGCGAGTGTGACGTCGTCCACCGAGGCTCGCGTGTATTGCGTTCCCAGCTCCAGCTCGAATCGGCCCTTGCCTTGGGTCTTGGTGTCATCGGTGATGAAGGGATGCGCGGCGCTCGCGAGCTCCGCAACCGCGCTCAACGTCCCGAGGGCGAAACACTGCAACGCAACGCGCCCGCGCAGAGGCATTGTTAGCCTCGGTTGCAGACGTTAGAGCTTGTATGCCCGCTTTGCGAGCGTGTACGCGAGC
>VBCY01000165.1 GCA_005882995.1 Betaproteobacteria bacterium | reverse complement strand
CGGCTGAAGTGTTAGCACTCTGGTCAGGCGTTGTTAAAGAGTTGGCCGAGTGAAGAGTCGAGCCCACCTCCGTAGATGCCATCTACGGTCAGTGTTCCGTCAGCGTCAGCAAGATGTCGGCGTACCAAGCACAGTTGAGCCCCAGTGCCTCGTCTATATTGAGGTCGCGCGTCCCTACATCGAATACCGCCGAGTGCACGCCGAGGAGCATCCATGGCAGGTCGCCGTGGATCGGCTCTTGCGCTGAAGCGCGCATGACGACGGGCGCGCCACTGGTGCCGCGGTGGGTGCGTGCATCGGTGAGGAAGAAGCCCTGGCCCTGGAAACGCAGCCCGAATGATGACGCGACCACCGCGTGGCGCACGACGGGCATATGGTGCAGGGTGTCGTGGAAGCCGAGCGGAAAACCCACCACAAGCAGGGAGGTGCCGATCGCAACCTGATCGAGCGGGTCCTGCAAATGATGGGGAGTAAAGGCGCGGTAGACCGTCGTTTCGGGCAGCGCAGGGCGTTCGATCTCGATCACGGCCACGTCGATCGCGCCGCCCGCATCCAGGCCTTCCCGCCAGATGCTCTTACCGTCGCGGTACAGCGGAATCGAAAATCCGGTGGATCTGGAAGCGTTGTCCGGGTCGATGTGCAGTTCGATCTCGATGCGGTCCGGCAAGTGCTTACTCGGTTCGTCGATCACCACGTGACGGCTCGTCACCAGGAACAGCCGTGCTTCGCGCTCAAAGAAAAAGCCGCTCGCATTGGTCAACAGCTGCTGCCCTTCGAAGGTGAAGACGCGCGTGGCGGTGAGCAAAAGTGATTCAATCATCAGGGTATTAGTACATGGGTACGAGGACCCGACGCGTGCCAAGCGGCGACGCTGTCGAGGGAACCGTCGCGCATCGGTGCCATTGTGCACCACCCGGTGACCGCTGTTTGGGTCTAACATCGCCGCGCATGGACCTTAAGCTCGAAGGCAAGGTAGCGCTCGTCACGGGTGCGGGCGGCGGCATCGGTGAAGCAATCGCGACGGCGCTCTGCGACGAAGGTTGCGTCGTTTACTTTGGCGACAGCAACGCTGACGCGGCTGCGCGCGCGGTCTCGCGCTGCAATACCTTCGGACGCGCGATCGTGCTCGACGTCGGCGATCCTGCGTCGCTCAAGACGTGCGCCGATCGAATCGTCAGCGAGCAAGGTCGTATCGACATCCTGGTCAACAACGCCGGGATCCTCAAGACCGGCTCGGTGGTCGACGCAACCATTGCCGACTGGGACGAAGTCTGCCGCGTCAACCTCTCAGGTGTCTACTACTGTTGCAAGGCCGTGCTTCCTTCAATGGTCGAGCGCGGGTCGGGGAAGATCATCAATGTCGCATCGGTCTCGGCCGCGAAAGGCGGTGGCGCCTTCGGCAACGTCCTCTACGGCGCGACCAAAGCGGGCGTCATTGCGCTGACCAAGGGGATGGCGCGCGACCTCGGACCGTACGGCATCAACGTGAACGCGATCGCGCCTGCAGTGGCGGATACGGGGATGACCAGCGCGTTGCTGACGCCCGAGCGGCGCCAGGCAATCGTTGCGGCAATTCCTCTGGGGCGCCTCGCCTCGTCCGCCGATATCGCGCGCATCGCGCTCATTTTAGCTTCGGACGTATCCTCGTATGTCACCGGTGAAACGATTGTCGTCGACGGCGGCTATCTGACGCGCTGAGTGTGTCGTGTAGTGACCAGCGAGCCGCTCGTCATGGGCACTCGGCTTGCCGTTACCGATCGCCGCCGCGCCGACGCTGCAGATGCATCTCGGCCCTTCGGAGCAGCGCATCGATGGCGAAGCCTACGATGCCGATTGCGATCATGCCGGACATCACGATGGAAGTGCTGATGCTGGCCTGTCCCTTCACCAGCACGTAACCGATGCCACTCGAGGCGACGATCAATTCTGCGCCGACCAACGACTGCCAGCCTAAGCCCGCACTCACTCGCAGTCCGGCGACAATCGACGGGACCGACGCCGGCAGAAGCACTTCGCTAATGATCTGCCAGTGACGTGCGCCCAGTGTCCGCGCGGCCTCGATGAGATGCTGATCGACGTAGCGTGCGCCGCGATAGGCATTGATGACACACGGCGGAAACGCTCCCGTGAAAATGACCAGCACCGGCCCGCCGATCCCCGTTCCGAACCACAATGCGGCGAAGGGCACCCAGGCAATGGGGGCGACGAAACGCAACGCATCGAGGAGCGGCGAGACGATCACGTCGAGCCAGCGAAACCACCCGAGAATCAATCCCAGCGGGATGCCGATGAGCACCGCCAGAGTGAACCCCATGCCGAAGCGCGCGAAAGAGGAAAGCAGATGGTGCTGCAGGGTAAACCCTGAGAACGGTTCGTGCGTCAGCTCGACGAACTTCTCGGCGACGACCCACGGCGGAGGAAGAAACTGGCGCGCGGTGGTGCCCAGCATCGATGCGAGTGCCCAGAT
This sequence comes from Betaproteobacteria bacterium, assembly GCA_005882995.1. Lineage (GTDB taxonomy): Bacteria > Pseudomonadota > Gammaproteobacteria > Burkholderiales > Casimicrobiaceae > PALSA-1003. The sequence continues at coordinate 18,774 of VBCY01000165.1, read as the reverse complement.
GGCGAAGAACGCGGCGAGCCCCGCGCAGCTGAGCACGACGAACTCGCGCCGCCTTAGCGCGACATTCGCTCTCATCGGCGGTGCCACGGCATCGACCACGCCTCGAGCCGTCCGAGCGCCGTTGTCATCAATCCGCCGGCGATCGCTACACCGATCATTCCAACGACGATCATCGCCGGAAAAAGGTCGAGCCCCGCCTGATACAACACGTGCCCGAGGCCGACGATGGCGCCGATAAGCTCTGCAGCTACGAGCGTGGTCCAGCAGGCCTGCAGCGAAAGGCGCAGTCCCGTGAATATCAGGGGCAGAGCACCGGGAAACAGCACTTCGCGCACCAACATCGCGCCGCGAATCCCCAGCGAGCGTGCGGCTTCGATCAGATACGGCTCGATCGAACGCACGCCGGCGTAGCTGTTGATGACGGCGGGAACAAACGCCGCAAACCAGATGACCAGAACCTTCGCGGCGTCGCCTAAGCCCAACCAGACGATCGCGAGCGGAATCCAGGCAAGGGGTGGGATCGGGCGCAGCAACAGGAACACGGGATTGATTAGCGCCTCGGCACGGCGACTCCACCCCATAAGCATGCCCAGCGGTACACCGAGCCCCACTGCAGCCGCAAAACCCATCAGCACCAGCCAGCAGCTATGCAGAAAATGTTGCTGCAACTGGCCGTCGGCGTAGCCTTGCACCGTGATCTGCCGAAACGCCTGCAGAACTTCCGCCGGCGTCGGAAAGTAGACCGGCGGAATGATCTGCGTGAAGGTCGTCGCCAAATACCAAAGAACTACGACGGCGGCCAGCGTCGATCCTCCCACCGCGAGCCGCGAGGGCTCGCGCCAGCCGTTGCGCATGCGCGCCAAGGCGTCAGTTGCTACGGTTGGCGAACTCCTTGAGCTTCGGATCGGAATCGACCATGCGCATGTATTCGTCGGTGACGTAGCGCGACGCCTGCGGCGGTTCCGGAAGCGTGCCGGTGCTCTTCATGAATTCGGCAATCTGGTTCATCCACTTGTCGACATCGGAAGTCTCGCCGCCCTTCATGATTTTCAACTGTCCGGCAAGATCGAAGGTCGGACGGGTGTCGAATTCCTTTTCCATCGATGCCTGCGAAATCGATACGCCGCCCAGATCGTAGAACTTTTTCATGAGCACGATCGCCTCGGGCCGATGCGCATTCATCCACTTCCAGGCGCGAAGATAGACGGCCAGGAACTTGGCGACGTTCTGCGGCTGTTCCTTGGCATAGTCGGCGCGCACGACCAGCGCGCCGGGGATCACCGTGCCGGTGTCCTTGCCCGAGCAGATGACCTTGGCACCCTCTTTCTCCTCCATGGTGTAGATATTCGGTGCCCACAAGCCGCCGAGATCGGCGTTCTTTGACGACATGGCGGAAATGATTTCAGCCTGTCCCATGCTTTTGATCGTGACATCTGCCTTCTTGAGACCCCATTTCGCGAGGCACGATTGCACCGCGTAATCACCGGTGGAATTGGCCGTGAGCACGATCGTCTCACCCTTGATCGACTGCGGATTCTTAGTGTACCCATCCGCCTTTGGAGCAGCGGCAACCAAGGCATTGCCCGCCGATTCATCGTTGGTCAGCCCGATCGTCAGCAGGTTATAGCGCGCCGCGCCAAGCACCGCAGGAACCGAGCCTGTGCCGCCGACGTCCCATGACTTCGAAGCCGATGCCGCGATCTGCGGCACGCCGGCGGGAAAGGTGCTGAATGCGGGCTTCAGTCCCAACTCGCCCCACCAACCTTTCTCGGTCGCAACATAAAACGGAAGCGCCCAGTAAAGCGCAGGTTGATAACTCACCCTGATCTCGGTGGGCTGAGCCTGCGCTGCCGTCGCGACGGCAGCAAAGATCGCCGCCAGCAGCAATGGGTGCGAATGTCGATTCATGGTCTCTCTCCTCCTTGTGTTCGATTGTGTCCTCAAAAGACGCCTTCATTGCTCGTTGCGACTCTGCTGCTCACGCAGCAACCGCCAGATGTGGGTGCGCAGATGAACGAACGAAGCCTCGTCCATGACGTCCTCGACCCGCTCGTGGCGGTCCCAGTGTTCGTCCATGCGCACTTTTGCTACGTCGATGATTTCGCCGATCCGACCCGGCCTGCGGGTCATGACCACGACGCGGTCGGCAAGATAGACGGCCTCCTCGACCGCGTGGGTGATGAACAGCACCGTGCGCGGGCTGACGCGCGCAAGCTTGATCAGCTCCTCCTGCATCACCACGCGCGTCTGCGCATCGAGCGAGCCGAAGGGCTCATCCATGAGCAGGACATCGGGGTCGAGAACATAGCTGCGCGCGATGGCGACTCGCTGCTGCATGCCGCCGGAGAGCTGATGTGGAAAGGCGGACTCGTGGCCTTTGAGTCCCATCAGGTCGACGTAGCGGCCAACGCGTTCGCGGCGCTCGGTCAGCGGCAGGCGAGCAGCGCGCAAGCCGAAATCGATGTTCTCGACCACGGTCTTCCATGGAAACAGGGCGAATTGCTGAAACACGACCGAGCGATCGGGCCCCGGGCCGGTCACCGGCTTGCCGCCGACCGTGACCGATCCGGCAGTCGGGAAGTCGAGCCCTGCGGCCATGCGCAGGCACGTGGTCTTGCCGCATCCGGAGGGGCCCACGATCGCCACGAACTCGCTCTTGCGCACTTCAAAGCTCACCCCGTCGACCGCCGCCAGATCGACGCCGTTGCGGCGGAAGTGGCGCGCCACCCGATCGAAGATGATGTTGCTCACGGCCGCGCTGCGATTCCTTTAGCCGGCAGAAAATCCGCCGTCGACAAAAATCGTCTGGCCGGTGACGTAATCCGACGCGCGACTCGCCAGAAACAAGGCTGTGCCCCAGAGGTCGGGCGGCTCACCATTGCGCCCGACGAAGGTTCGCGAGGCCATCTGCGCCCAGCGCAGCTTGTCGTTCACCACTGGCGCGGTGAGCTCGGTGGCGAAGAAGCCGGGGGCGATCGCATTGGCATTCACTCCATGCCGTGACCAGGCTTCGGCTTGCGCTCGCGTGAGCTGAGCGATTGCGCCTTTCGACGCGCCATACGGCGCGCAATCCGCGAAGGCGCGCACCGATTGCAGCGAGGCGATATTGATGATGCGCCCGAAGCCACGCGCGATCATCGCCGGCACGAGACTTTGCGCGAGAAAGAACGGCGCATCGAGATTGAGCTTGAGCGTCGCGTCCCAGTCATCGTCGGTGACTTCGAGGATGGGTTTACGGCGATTAGTCCCGGCCGCCGACACCAGTATGTCGGGTGCGCCGAAGCGCTCGGCTGCCCGCGCGCCGCATTCCTTCACGGCCGCTCGATCCGCGAGATCGGCCGGCAGGGTTGCCGCGCGCCCGCCTGCCTTGCCGATCTCGTCGCGCACGGCATCGAGGAGTTGAACTCGGCGTGCCACGAGCACCACCGCCGCCCCCGCGGCAGCGAACGCGATCGCGAGGGAGCGCCCGATGCCGGAGCTTGCGCCGGTCACCATCGCGACGCGACCCGAAAGATCGAACAGGCTCGTGACGGACACGCTTGGGCTCAGCTTTGCACCGGCGCGCCGCGCTCGAAGCGTTCGTCAGGAAAATATTTCGCCAAGCGATCGTCCGCGGTGCGTGCGTGAGCCTCCATGCCTTCGAGGCGCGAGATGCGCGCAGTGACTTGGGCGATGTCGCGGTTGGCATCGCGCGTCATGCGCTGCCATGTCACGGTCTTCAAGAACTTGTGGACGGACAAACCACCGGAGTAGCGCGCCGCTCGCTTGGTGGGCAGGATGTGGTTGGGGCCGGAAGCCTTGTCGCCGAAAGCGACGGTGGTCTCCTCGCCGAGGAATAGCGAGCCGTAGCAGGTGAGACGCTCAAGCCACCAGTCGAGATCTTGGGCGTGCACTTCCAAATGCTCGGGCGCGTAACGATCCGAGACTTCGACGATCTCCTCGCGCGTATCAGTGACTACGACTTCTCCATAGTCGCGCCAGGCCGCACCAGCCGCGTCGCGCGCGGTTGGCGGCAGCTTGTCGATCAATTCCGGCACGCGCTGCATCACGCGGGTCGCAAGCGCGCGCGAAGTCGTCATGAGCCACGCGGGGGATTCGTGTCCGTGCTCGGCCTGGCCGACGAGGTCCGTAGCTACGATCGCGGCATCGGCTGTCTCGTCGGCGATCACCGCGATCTCCGACGGCCCGGCGAGGACGTCGATGCCTACCTGGCCGAACAATACACGCTTGGCTTCAGCGACGAACTTGTTTCCGGGTCCGACGATGATGTCCGCCGCCTTGCCGGTGAACAATCCATAGGCCATCGCCGCAATCGCCTGCACGCCGCCAAGCGTCAGGATCGCATCGGCCCCCGCGACTTTCATGGCGTAGAGAACGTGGGGATGAATGCCCTCGCCGCGATAAGGCGTCGAGCAAGCGACGACGAAGGGAACGCCCGCCGCCTTCGCGGTGGCGATTGCCATGTACGCCGATGCGATGTGCGCGTAGCGACCGGTCGGAACGTAACAACCCGCGACATTGACCGGGATCAGCCGCTGCCCTGCCATGAGGCCCGGCTGAATCTCTACCGAGAACTCACGGATCGACTCACGCTGCGCCTGCGCGAAGCGGCGCACGCGCTCCGTGGCAAACTCGATGTCGCACTTCACCGCGGCGGGGATGTCGCGGAGCCGGCGCTCGACTTCATCGACCGCAGTCACGATGGGTCCCGTCCAGCCATCGAGCTTGGCCGCATAGTCGCGCACTGCCTGTTCGCCGTTGCGCGCGATCTCGGCAAGCATCTGCTCAACGACCGCGCGCGCGTTCGCGGTCTCGCGCTGCGGCGACTTCGCGGCTCGTTTGAGGTACTCGATGGACACGTTTCCCGGCCTCGCTAGAGTGTTCTTGCCGAACCTTAGCAAGGACCGGCCGAGGGCCGCAACCGGTCGGCGGTGAGGCGTGGCCCCCACGCATGGGATTGTCACGATGCCCGTCCCTATCGAGAGGGGACTGCTGAAAAGCGGCGATGTATACTCCCCAACCGCTTCAGACGTAGCGATTTGGCATCATGCTTTCAGTTTTCAGCGCTGTACTGCGGATGCGCTGGTTCGTTCCCTGTGCACTCTTGTTCGTGATTGCGATCGGTGGATGTGACGTTCGTCACCCCATCAATGCGCCGATTGCAACCCAGGACTTGAGCAAGGGATACCGGCTGCAGCGAGTCAAAGCCGATCCAGACAATCCGGGCGACGTGCTGGTCATTCTGACGCTGTCGGGTGGAGGCACCCGTGCGGCGTCGCTCGCTTACGGCACGATGGAAGCGCTGCGCGACGTGAAGCTCAGGATGGGCGGCCGGAGCCGCAGCCTGCTCGAAGAAGTCGACATCATCAACGCCGTTTCCGGCGGCAGCATCGTCGCTGCTTACTACGCGCTGCATCGGGACGGTCTGTTCCGGGATTTCGAACAGAAATTCCTGAAGCGCGACGTCGAGGGCCAGCTCCGGGCCGAGTTGCTCGCGAATCTGCCGCGTCTCGCCCAGTCGCAGTTCTCGCGAGGCGATGTCCTCGCTGAATACTTCGACCGCGAGCTCTTCAATGGCGCGACCTACGCCGATTTGACCAAGGGCAACATGCGCCCCTTCGTGGTCATCAATGCGGCGGCGTTGTCGACTGGCGCCCGTTTTCCCTTCACGCAGGGCCAGTTCGATCTGCTTTGCTCCGATCTGGGAAGCGTATCCCTCGGGCGCGCGGTCGCTGCATCCGCGGCGCTGCCCCCGTTCTTCAGCGCGATCACCCTGGAGAGCTACGCCGGCACCTGTGGCGCGGTTTCCATTCCCGGCATCGGTGCGAAAAGCGATGCGGTCCGCACCCGGGTGCGCACCGTTCGTCTCGAGGAGGCACGCACCTACCTGGATCGATTGCGACGGCCCCACATCCATCTGGTCGATGGTGGATTGATCGACAACCTGGGTCTACGCGTTGCCGGAGATTTCGCTGTCGAGCAGGGTGGCTTCTTCGAATTGGTCGATGCGCTGGGCTATCACGACGTCACGCATATCGTTTTCATCTCCGTCAACGCCGAGACGGATCCCAACTACGCGATCGATCAAAGCCCCGATACACCCAATTTCTGGCAGACGCTGAACGCGCTGAAGTTGCCCGGACGCGCGCATTCGTTCGAGGTGGCGGACCAGCTAAGATCCAGCTTCGAGCTGTGGCGGGACGAATTACGGGCTCGGCGGCCGATCTTGCGAAACGCTGCGAGCGATGCAGCACCGCGCTTTTACTTCATCGATGTTTCGCTGCAGGGAATTGCCGACGAGACCGAGCGCAACGCTTTCCAGAGCATTCCCACCGCGCTGACCATAGATCCTGCGACCGTGGATCGGCTGCGCTCGGTTGCCCGCAAACTCCTGCTCGAGTCGCCGGATTTCAAAAAGCTCGTTGCGGATCTGGGGAGTTGATTGACTTGGAGTCGAGCGTGATGACGGCGCGCTTCACCCGCGCCGCATCCGCTCTCCCGTCGGATCGTACAGCGGCTGCGCGGAGATCGCCGCGCAGCGCCGCTCGCCAAGGATCTCGATTTCGAAGCCGGACGTCGCTAAAGCCAGCGCAGCGGGCACATAGCCCACCGCGATCGACTTGCCGACGCAGTGGCCGTAGCCGCCGGAAGTGACCCAGCTCACCGATCGCATCGGCGTCGCCTGCGTCGACGACAAAGGTGACGAGTCGCCGAGAGTGAGTCTTGTCACGGTCGTGCAGCACCGCATCGCGGCCGACGAACTCCGGCTTGGAGATATCGACAAAGCGCTCGAGCCGCGCTTCGGCGGGCGTGTAGATCGGGCGATATTCGCGCGCCCAGTTGCCGAAGCTTTTCTCCAGCCGCAGGGAATTCAATGCCCGGGCGCCGAAGTGCCGCAGGCCAAGATCAGCGCCGGCGGCGACGATCGCGTCGTACAAGGCAATCTGGCAATCGGCGGGTACCCAGATCTCATAGCCCAACTCGCCGGTGAACGAGATGCGCCCGACGTGCGCCGGCAGCATCGCGACTTCCATCGCGCGGAATGACAGGAACGGGAACGCGGCGTTGGAAACATCGTCGCCGGTGAGCCGCGATAGCAGCGTTCGCGCGTTCGGACCGGCGATGGCCAGGCCGAGCAATTCCGTACGCAGCGCTCGCATCGCGACGCCTGAGACGGGCAGGTGCTTCTCGAACCAGCGCAAGTGATACTGTTCCGCGATGCCCGAGCCAAACACGAAGAAGCGCCCGCGTCCCGCGTTGGTCACGGTGAAGTCGCCGATCAGCCTGCCGCTTTCGTTGAGCATCGGCGACAACGTAAGGCGCCCTTCACGCGGCAGCCCGTTGGCGAGGGTTCGTTCAAGCCATGTGCCGGCATCCGGTCCGCTCACTTCATACTTCGCAAAGCTCGAGGTCTCGCTCAGTCCGACAGCGTTGCGCACGGCTCGGCACTCTTCACCCACGGGGCCGTGAGCATTGGAACGCCGGTAGGTCACATCCTCGCGCGCCTCAGTGCCGGCGGGTGCAAACCACAACGCGTGCTCGAGCCCGAATGCCGCCCCGAATACCGCGCCTTTCGCGGCGAGTCGATCGTAGATGGGCGTCATGCGCAGCGGCCGCGCCGCGGGCAATTCTTCGTTGGGAAAGCGAATGCGAAAGCGCCGCGAATAGTTCTCGCGCACTTTGGCATTGGTGTACGCCATCGTCGCCCAGTCCCCGAAACGCGCAACGTCCATCGCCCACACGTCGAATTCCGGATCGCCATGGACCATCCAGTTGGCAAGCGCGAGTCCGACGCCTCCGCCCTGGCTGAAGCCTGCCATCACGCCGCAGGCGACCCAGTAGTTCTTGAGCCCGCGAACCGGACCGACGATCGGGTTGCCGTCGGGAGCGAAAGTGAACGGCCCGTTGACAATCCGCTTGATGCCGGCGCGCTCGAGCGGCGGGAAATGGCGGAATCCGACTTCGAGGCTTCCCGCAATGCGATCGAGGTCGGGTGCGAGCAATTCGTGCGCGAAATTCCATGGTGTCTCGCGCTCTGCCCACGGCACGCCGGCTTTTTCGTAGGTGCCGATCAGCATGCCGCGCCCTTCCTGACGCATGTAGATTTCGCCCTCGAAGTCGATCGCGTGCAGCACTTCCTTGGGAGACGCAATTACCTCCGGAATGTCTCCGGTGACGATGTACTGATGCTCCATCGCCAGCACCGGCAACTCGAGCCCCGCGAAGCGCCCGACTTCGCGCGCCCACAGGCCGGCGGCGTTGACCACGTGCTCAGCGACAAGATTGCCTTTGTCGGTGATGATTTCCCACGAACCATCGGGGCGAGGCCGGGTGTCGCTCACGCGCGTAAAGCGGTAGACCTCGGCGCCCAGCTTGCGCGCGGCTTTGGCGTAAGCGTGCGTCACGCCCGAGGGATCGACGTGTCCTTCGAGCGGGTTATAGAGCGCGCCCACAAAGTGCCGCTTGTCGAGGAGAGGGAAGATACGTGCGGCCTCATCGATCGAGATGATTTCCATCCCGAGTCCGAGATAGCGTGCGCGGGCGCAGGCCACCTTTAGGAAATCCATCCGCTCCGGCGTTCCCGCGAGGTCAACACCTGCGGTGATGTGAATGCTGCATGATTGGCCCGACGCTTCCTCGATTTCGCGATACAGCTCGATCGTGTATTTCTGCAGCTTGGCGACATTGGGATCACCATTGAACGTGTGCATTCCACCGGCCGCGTGCCATGTCGAACCGGACGTGAGCTCGTCGCGCTCGATGAGCACGGCATCGGTCCAGCCCGCCTTGGCCAGGTGATAGAGGACGGAAGCGCCGACGACGCCTCCGCCGATGACGACGACTTGGGTGTGGGATTTCAAAGAATCTGCTCCAGGAATGCACGCGTGCGTTCCTTGCGCGGCGCAGCGAAGAGCTGCGACGGCGGACCGTCCTCAACGATCAGCCCGTGATCGGTGAAATAAACGTGGTCCGCGATCTCGCGCGCGAACGCCATCTCGTGCGTAACCAGGACTGAGGTCATGCCTTCCTCGATCAACTGCCGGATGGTGGCCAGCACCTCCTTGCGGGTCTCCGGGTCGAGCGCCGCCGTCACCTCATCGAACAGCATGACCTGCGGGCGCATGGCAAGTGCACGGGCGATCGCGACGCGTTGCTGCTGTCCGCCTGAGAGCTCGCCCGGGTAGCTCTGTTCCTTGCCGGAGAGCCGCACTTTCTTGAGCAGCGCGTAGGCGCGCTCCTCGACTTCGCGACGCGGCTGCTTGAGCACGTCGATCGGCGCCATCATCACGTTCTCGAGCGCCGTCTTGTGGGGGAAGAGGTTGTACTGCTGGAACACGATCGAGACGTCTTTGCGCAGCGCAACCATCTCGACGTCCTTGTGCAATCGGTGAACCGCATGCAAGGCGACGAAGATTTCTCCGCGATCGATGGTTACGAGGCCGTTGATGCAGCGGAGCAGCGTCGACTTGCCCGAGCCGGAGGGACCGATGATGCAAACGGCCTCACCCTTGGCGACGTCGAACGAGATGCCGCGCAGAACTTCGACGGCGCCGAAGGACTTGTGCACGTCCAAGACGCGCACGATTGGAACGTTGCTGCCGGTGGCGTCGATCCGGTGCGTCATTGCGCTTATCGGGCCTCGCGTGCCCGCGCCGCGGCGGGCACGTCGATGACACGGGGTTCATGACCGGTCACTGCCAGAAATCGCTCCAAGTCGGTGTGCGGGATCACCATGGTTGCGTCGTTGGTGAGCGGGTGCGCGTGGACGGCAGGGGCTTCCCACAGCGTGCGGTCGATGACGAATTGCACCGCGTGGTCCAAATCGTTGACGAGCGCCAGCAGGCTCACCGAGCCAGGCGTGATGCCCAGATGCTTCGCGAGTCGCTCCGGTGACGCGAAGCCAAGGCGGCCGACTCCCAGTGCGCCACCCAGCCCGGCGAGATCGACCGCGAGATCGTGCGGCACCGTGACCAGAAAGTGACGACTGCCCTTCTTGTCGCGCAGGAAAAGATTTTTGGTCTTGGCTCCCGGAAGCTTCGGCACGAGACGTTCCGATTCCTCGACGGTCATCACCGGAGGGTGCGGGTGGCGTTCGCCAGCGATGCCGTGGTCGCGCAAAAACGCGTCGAGATCCATCATGGAACCTCTGAACGAGTCCCGCGTGGCCGCGACGGCGGCTTTACGGGGTGAGATGCGCGAAGCAAAGCGAAGCCAATAGCAGGCGCTATTGGCGAGCTGGGCGACAACGCAGATCGCCCCGTAAAGCCCCGTCCCATCCGGGTTTCGGCGCAATGACCTCGCGCAAAAACGCTTCGAGATCCATCAGCGCTGCCCGTAGCGCGCCTCGAGCCGGCGCGTCCAGCGCGAGATCGGGTAACAGTACAGAAAGAACCACAGCAGAACGTAGCTGTAGATCGGAATGAGCAGATCGGTGCGCCCCTCGGCGTTGGTAATGCGCAGCGTAATCGTCATGACTTCGCTCACGCCTACAATGGAGGCCAGCGTGGTCGCCATGGTAAGGATGGCATACCAGTTCATCCACGGCGGCAGCATCCGCTTGACGCATTGAGGCAGAATGATTTTCCACAGTGTCTGGCGTCGCGAGAAAGCGAGTGAGCGAGCGGCATCCCACTGTGCGGTGGGAATCGACTGAACCGCGCCACGCACGATTTCGGCGACATTCGCCATGATCGGCAAAGCAAGACCCAGCGTCGCCTTGATCCAGTCAGGGAAGGGGATGGTCACGCTTCCCAGGCGAAACTGGAACGGCAACAGATACATCACGAAAAAGAGCAGCACCAGCCACGGCGCGTTGCGAAAGAACTGGACCACGATCCACGACGTCCCCCTCAAAGAGCGCCGGGGCGAGATCCGGGCAAAAGCGAGAAGCAATCCGGAAGCCGTGCCCACCACCATCGCGAAAAAGCTGATCAGCAGGTTGAACAGAAATCCGGTCGCAAGCAACGGCGTCCATTTGACGAGCAGCTCCAGCACGCTGGCACTCGCGGGCTGCGTCCGGATTTGCGCGACGGCGATCGACGCGACGAAGACAATGGCGAGCGCGACGCCTGTTCGTGTGGAGAAAAGCGCGGCGCCCTCACCCCTTCCCCTCTTCCCGAGGGAGAGGGGTTGGTTTTGTCGCCTCTCCCGCTGGGAGAGGCCGCCGCGCCTCATTTGGCAGATGAGCGCGGCGGGTGAGGGTGGAGTAGCCCTCATTGTCCGAATCCCGGCACCCGCAGCCGCGCCTCGAGCCATTGCATGAATTGATTGATGGCGCCGACCATGGCTACATAGCAAACCAGCAGCACCACCATCATCTCCGGCACATTGACTTGCTCCGACCAGATCTGCGCGGACATATAGACCAATTCCGGCACCGCGATGGCGTAAGCGAGCGTGGTCGTCTTCACCAGGTTGACCAGGTTGTTGGTCATGGCCGGCAGCGTCGCTCGCAATGCAAGCGGCAAGACGACCTGGCGGTAGATCTGCGGGCGCGAAAAGCCGAGGGACGCCGCCGCCTCCACCATCTCGCGCGGCACCGCCTCAATGCCCGCTCGATAGATTTCGGCTGCGAACGCCGTCTCCAGCAGTGTCAATGAAATGACGGCCCAGCCGAAGGAGCCGAGTAGAGGCGCGCCGCCTGCTCTCGGCAGCAGGGGTCCGAGTGCGAAGTAGAAGAAATAAAGCTGGACCAGCGGCGGCGTGTTGCGAAAGAGCTCCACGAAAGCGGAAGCCGCGCGCCGTACGGCCGCAGTGCGCGCGCCCTGTAGCATCGCGACCAGCGCCCCGAGTACCAGGCTTCCGGCGAGGCAATACGCCGAGAGCTTGACGGTGGTGATGAGTCCTTCGACAAACCGGCCGCGATCGTAGCCGTCGTAGAAGATCGTGAGCTTGATGCCGGTCGCTTTGTACAACGCGAGGAACCAGGCCGCGACGTCATCCATGCCGCGAACCCGTTGATCGCGCTGCGCGCGACACGATTATTTGTTTTTCGCCTGCTGCTCGACCAGGAACGGCGATTGCGGAATGCCCCACTTTTTTTCGAGCTCCAGGATATATCCCGTCTTGTGCCAATCCTTGATCACATCGCTCATGTAAGCCGCAAACTTGGTGTCTTCCTTGCGAACACCCACGCCCCACGGCTCGGGATCGATCGATGGCAGCACCATCGCGTAGTCTGCCCATTTGGGATCGCTCATGATGCCTGCGAAGTAGGTGGTATCGAACACGGTACCCACGCAGTTGCCCGCTTCGAGAGCAGCCATCGCTTCGGTGACGCCCTTGAAGACGACCAGATTCGCGCCGAATTCTTCGCCGGTGCGACGGTTGTAATAGGCGCCCTGGATGGCGCAGATCGGCTTTCCCTTCAAATCGGCCCACGCCTTGAGGCCGGAACTCTTCTTGGCAAAGACATTCGCGGCGCCCGCGTAATAGAACGGCTGCGGAATGCCGACGACCTCGGCGCGATCCGGCTTGTACGCCATGGTGGCGATCATCAGATCGATGCGTCCCTGCTTCAAGAACTCCATGCGATTCGCGGCAATCACCGGAACCAATTCGATCTGCACACCCATCCGCTTGGCGACATCATTAGCGAGATCGATTTCCAATCCCACGATCTTGCCCGACGGATCGGTGTACCCGAAGGGCTTGTAATCCGCCTTCACTCCGACGACGATCTTGCCCTTTTGTTTCACGCTCGCGAGCGTGTCGCTCTGCGCGGCGGCGGGCGCCCCGAATGCCAGTGTGAGCGCTGCGATGGCGAAGAACCGCAGCCATTCCCTGACCATCTTCATCGATTCCTCCCTTATTGGCACAACGGGAATGCGGTGGCCCGCCTTTCCCAAGGCCGCTAGAATAAGCGATCCGGCGCGCGAGCGACAGCCGAAGGAAACTCTGAACCCACCGCCGCCGCGCCGCGCGTCGCGCCTTGAAGTACTCGATCTTTTCGCTCGCCCGCAATGCGCTCTCGTACCACGAGCGGTGGCCGCTCGCCTGGCGCAGTCCGCGCGCGAAGTCGCGCTACGACGTGGTCATCGTTGGGGGCGGCGGCCATGGCCTCGCAACCGCGTATTACCTCGCCAAGGAGCATGGCATCAGCAACGTGGCGGTGCTGGAAAAGGGCTATCTCGGCGGTGGCAACACCGGCCGCAACACCACCATTGTCCGCTCCAACTATCACCTCGACCCCAACGCACATTTCTACGAGATGTCGCTCAAGCTCTGGGAGGGGCTGTCGCGCGACTTGAACTTCAACGTGATGTACAGCGCGCGGGGCGTGCTGAACCTCTGCCACTCGCCCGCCGACATCGACGCGGCCATGCGCCGCGGCAATGCGATGCGACTCAACGGTATCGACGCGCAGTTCCTCTCGCGCGACGACATCGCGCGTCGGATCCCGAATCTCGATTGCTCGCCGCAAGCCCGCTTTCCCATTCAAGGCGGCCTGCTGCAGCCGCGCGGCGGCACCGCGCGCCACGATGCGGTGGCATGGGGATACGCTCGCGCGGCCGATGCGCGCGGAGTAGACATCATCCAGCAGTGCGAAGTGACGGGCATTCGCGTCGACAATGGCGCGGTTGCCGGCGTCGAGACAACGCAGGGCTTCATTGCCGCCGGCAAGATCGGGTTGGCGGTGGCAGGCCACTCGAGCCGTCTCGCGGCGATGGCGGGTATTCGTCTACCCATCGAATCGCACACCTTGCAGGCGCTGGTCTCCGATCCGGTCAAGCCGGTGCTCGATACGGTCGTCACTTCCGGTGCGGTGCACTTCTACATCAGCCAGTCGGACAAGGGCGAGCTGGTGATGGGTGGCGATCTCGATTTCTGTAATTCCTATGCGCAGCGGGGCAACCTGCCGATGATCGAGCATGTGATTGCCGCGTGCCTTGCCCTGTTTCCGAGCTTCGGCCGGCTCAAGGTGATGCGCACCTGGGGCGGGGTGTGCGACATGAGCATGGACGGAAGTCCCATTATCGGCCTGCTTCCCGTGAAAGGCCTCAGCATGACGGGCGGATGGTGCTACGGAGGATTCAAGGCAACTCCGGCATCGGGATGGCTGCACGCCTACACCATCGCGCGCGGCGAGCCGCACCACTTGAATGCTGCGTTCGCGCTCGATCGTTTCGAGCGCGGCGAAGTGATCGACGAAAAAGGCGCGGGCCCGACGCCATGGGCGCATTAGTCTTAATGGATAGTCGTCGCCCCGGCGGAGGCCGGGGCCCAAGATGCGTTTCGAAATTGGATCCCGGCCTTCGCCGGGATGACGCTCCGATAGCATGCTGCTGATTCCCTGTCCGTGGTGCGGAGCTCGCGCGCAGATCGAATTCACCTATGGCGGCGACGCAACGCTTCAGCGCCCCGCCGTCGATGCAACCGAAACGGATTGGGTCCAATACGTTTTTCTGCGTGACAATCCCGCTGGCGCGCACCAGGAGCTTTGGCAGCACAGCGCAGGGTGTCGTCAATGGCTGCGCGTCTCGCGTGACACCCGAACCCACGAGATTCTGGAAAGCGCTCCCGCGGTGGAAGCATCGCCCGGAGACGCGCGGTGACGCAACGCTTCCGCATGTCAGCGGGCGGAGCTATCGACCGATCGCGGCGACTCGCGTTCGAGTTCGACGGGATGCCGTACCAAGGTCATCCCGGCGATACGCTGGCTTCGGCGCTTCTCGCCAACGGCGTTCGGTTTGTCGGCCGCAGCTTCAAGTATCACCGGCCGCGCGGCATCTTCGCAGCAGGCAGCGAAGAGCCGAACGCGCTGGTGCAACTTGCGCGCGGCGCGCGCACCGAGCCCAACGTGCGCGCGACGACCACGGAGCTCTACGACGGGCTCATCGCGGCGAGTCAGAACCGCTGGCCTTCGCTCGCGTTCGACGTCGGCGCAGCGAGCGGAATGCTGTCGCGCCTGCTGCCCGCCGGCTTCTACTACAAGACTTTCATGTGGCCGGCTATGTCCACTGCGTGGCTCAAATACGAGCGTGTCATTCGCGCCGCCGCGGGAATGGGTCGTGCACCGGGCGAACCCGATCCTGATCGCTACGAGCATCAGTACGCGCACTGCGACCTGCTCGTCGTCGGTGGGGGAGCAGCGGGACTCGCGGCGGCTCGCGCCGCCGCTGACTCCGGCCTGCGCATTATCCTCTGCGATGAAGGCGCGCGTGTCGGTGGAACGCTGGTAGGCGACGACGTCAGCATCGACGGTCTGCTCGGCAGCGAGTGGATCGACGCGACCGTGCGGATACTCTCTGCGAATCCGGACGTCGTTCTTCTGCCGCGCACGACAGCCTTCGGCAGCTACGACGGCAACATGCTCGCGCTGATCGAGCGCGTGACCGATCATCTTGCAGCGCCGCCTCCCTATGTTCCGCGGCAGCGGCTCTGGAAAGTGCGCGCGCGCCGCGTCGTATTCGCCACCGGCGCACATGAGCGCGGAATCGCCTACCAGGACAACGATCTGCCCGGCACCATGCTGGCGGGGGCCGCACGCACTTATGTGCAACGCTACGCGGTGCGTCCGGGATCACGCGCGGTGGTGTTCACCAACAACGACAGCGCCTACGCCGCGGCGCTGGCGCTCAACGCAGCCGGTGTTGCGCTCGCCGCCATCGTTGATGCGCGCGGACAAGGGGAGATTACCGGCACGCTGGCTCGGCGGGCGCGCGATGCGGGGCTGCCGATCGTTGCGCACGCGGTGATCTGTTGCGGGCACGGTCGAAAACGCGTCAGCGCCGTTGACATCGCGCCGATCGCAGGCGGCGGGAGGAGACGCGTCGATTGCGATCTCGTCTGCGTCTCTGGCGGCTGGAACCCTGCGCTCCACCTCTTTTCGCAGGCGCGCGGCGCGCTGCGCTACGACGATACGCTGACCGCTTTCGTGCCGCGGTCGCCGCTGTCACATGTGGTCGCCGCTGGCGCAGCAAACGGGCGCTTCGGCCTCGCCGAAGCGCTTGCCGATGGCCACGCGGCGGGACTGGGCGCGACAGGCCCCAATCTTTCCGCGGCAGCTCCACCGCATGCGGAAATGGAAGTCGGCGCCGCTCCGCTCGCGTTGTGGAGCGTTCCAGCGCCGCGTCGCGGCGGCAAACGATTCGTCGACTTGCAGGACGACGTCACCGCCGAGGACATCGCGCTCGCGGCGCGCGAGGGCTACACATCGGTCGAGCATTTGAAGCGATACACGACACTCGGCATGGGTCCAGACCAGGGCAAGACCAGCAACATGCTCGGACTCGCGCTGCTCGCCCAGGCAACGGACCGATCGATTGTGCAGGTCGGCACCACGACTTTCCGTCCGCCTTACACTCCGGTGACGCTCGGCGCGTTTCCGGGCGACGAGCGCGGCGCGCACGTCGAACCGACGCGCTATTTGGCAATGCATGACTGGCACGCCGAACAGGGCGCGTCCTTTGTCAATGCAGGCTTATGGAAGCGCCCGTATTCCTATCCTCGCGTTGGCGAGACGCCAGAGCAGGCCGCCAACCGCGAAGCGAAGAACGTTCGCGCTAATGTCGGCATGGTCGATGTGTCCACGCTGGGGAAGATCGAGCTGCAGGGCAGGGACGTCGCCGAACTTCTCAACCGCGTCTACATCAATCGCTGGGACACGCTTCCCGTCGGACGCTGCCGCTACGGCGTGATGCTGCGCGAGGACGGCATCGTGCTCGACGATGGAACGACATCGCGTCTCGACGCCAACCATTACCTGATGACCACGACCACCGTGAATGCGGTGAAGGTGATGCAGCATCTGGAGCGTCTGCTCCAGGTCGATTGGCCCGAGCTGGAAGTCTACATTGCCTCGGTGACCGAGCAGTGGACGGCTGCGGCGCTGGCCGGACCCAGGGCGCGACAGGTGCTGCAAGCCGTGGTCGACATCGATGTCTCGAACGAAGACTTTCCCTTTCTCGCGTTTGGTGAATGCCAGGTGCGTACGGCGCAGGGCGCGATTCCGGCGCGGCTCTTCCGCATGAGCTATTCGGGCGAGCTCGCGTACGAAATCCATGTGCCTGCCGATCTCGGGCGCGCGATGTGGGAAGCGCTGATCGCCGCCGGCGAGGACTTCGGCCTGATGCCCTATGGCACCGAAGCCATGAGCACGCTGCGCATCGAAAAGGGACATGTCGTCGTCGGCGCGGAGGCCGATGGGCGCACGACCGCGGACGATCTGGGGATGGGCAAGCTCGTCAGCGCGGCTAAGTGGTGCATCGGCAAACCGCTCATGAACCGGCCGGCGCTAACGGCTGTCGATCGCTGGCAGCTCGTAGGTTTGACCGCGCTCGATGGCGCGGTCATGCCGCGCGCCGCGAAAATCGTGGCCGACCTGGATCGCGCGCTGCCCAATCCGATGCTGGGTCACGTGACGTCGTGGTGCTGGAGTCCGAATCTCGAGTCTTGGATCGCGCTCGCGCTGCTCGCCGGCGGACGCACCCGGCACGGCGAAATCCTGTGGGCGGTGTCACCGCTCGCTGACGCGAAGGTGCGGGTGCGCGTCGGCCCGCCATGTTTCATCGATCCCGAAGGAGAACGGCTGCGTGGCTGAGCACCCGCATGCGGCGGGGTGGAAGCAGCCCGGGAAATACGGCGCTACGGGCTCGGGCATCGTGCTCGCCGAGGCGACGATCGCGAACGCGTGGAACGTTCAAGGGAACGTAACTCGGCCAGAGTTTATCGCCAGAGCGCGCGAGTTGTTCGGCGTCTCGTTGCCGGTAGCTCCGAACACGGTCGCCATGACCGACGCATTGAGCGCGCTGTGGATCGGGCCGCGGTCGTGGCTGCTCGTCGCCGGCGGTGAATCACCGCTCGTGAACTTCGGCGCCAAGCGCGACGCGTTGAACGCGGTAGGCGGTGCACTGTTCGACTTAGGCGCGAGCCGCGTCGCATGGACGGTGTCAGGTCCCCATGTCGCCACAGTGCTCGCCAAATGCCCGCTGGACTTTCACGTGCGCGGCTTCGCGCCCGGCACGTGCGCGCAGAGCCTTTTCGGCCACGTCAACGCGCTTTGGGTGAGACCTCAGGAAGATGATGCGTTCCAGATGCTGGTCGCGCGGAGCTTTGCTTGCGATGTCTGGTACGCTCTGATGGAATCCGGTGCACAGTACGGCGTCGAGGTCACGCTACCGGCACCGTATCGGTGAGCAGCACTTGGGTCCCTGCCGGTGGGTGCCGGATGCACGTCTCTCCAATGTTCGCCTACATTCTTCCACGCCTGTCTCTGTACTTAATTTGAAGGGAATCCCATGCGCGCCGTCCCCCCGGGAGCCCAAGGTTCATTCACGCTCGTTGTCTCCCCTGAGCACCTTGCCAATCGGTTCAAGGATGCAACGCTCCCTGCAGTGCTCGCGACTCCGGTCATGATCATGGCCATGGAGAACGCGGCATTGAATGCGATCAAGCCGTACTTCGAAGCTGGCGAAAGCGCGGTGGGCACGCGCGTTGAGGTCAGCCACTTGGCGCCGACCCCAGTCGGCAGCCGCGTCACTGCCTTTGCCGAAGTAACAGCCACGGCTGGCCGTCACATCGAATTTCGTGTTTGGGCGATGGATCAGGCGAAGGAGATAGGCACTGGCACGCACGCGCGAGTCGTCATCGAACTTGACAAGTTCTCCAAGCGCTTAGCGACGAACTTCCCGAACAAGAGCGATTGAACTTCCCGCCCCCACCGATTCCACGCGAATAACTGGGCCAACACGCACGTCCGCTCTTGGCCCGAGATCGACCTTTGCCGATGCGGCGTCCTGAGGCCCAACCGCGCGTTCCAGCGCAAATTTTCTG
>VBCY01000167.1 GCA_005882995.1 Betaproteobacteria bacterium | reverse complement strand
TCGACATCGATCGCAAGGTGCTTGCCGATCTGGCGGTTCATGACAAGGCGGCCTTTAGCAAGATCGCGGAGCAGGCCAAAGCCTCTCTGGCCTGAGGATCGAATATCAACGAGGGAGGCCGTGTGAGCCTCCCTTTTTTATTTGCACCGCCGGCTTGGGCCGGCGATGAGCCGTTGGCTTCAAACGGGCGGGATCGCGATGGTAGAACTCGAATCGATCGTTAGCGCCGCGTTGGCCGAGTTCGCTGGCTGCAACGATCCTGCGGCGCTGGAGAACAGCAAGGCGAGATATCTCGGCAAGTCCGGCAGGCTCAGCGAATTGCTCAAGTCGCTTGGGAAGCTCTCTCCTGGCGAACGGCCGGCGGCAGGTGCGCGCATCAATGCTGCCAAGGAATCACTGGAGACGGCGCTTGTTCGCCGACGCGAAGAACTCGCCGATCAGAAACTCGCCAGGCAGCTCGCGGCTGAAGCGCTCGACATATCGTTGCCCGGTCGCGGCCTCGGCGTCGGCGCTCTCCATCCGATCACGCGCACGCTCGAACGCATCGAAGCACTGTTCCATTCGCTCGGTTTCAGCGTCGCCGACGGACCGGAGATCGAGGATGATTTCCACAATTTCACCGCGCTCAACATGCCGGAGGATCATCCGTCGCGGTCGATGCACGACACGTTCTACGTCGAAGGCGGCATGGTTCTGCGAACGCATACTTCACCGGTCCAGGTGCGCTACATGGAAGCGCATCCGCCACCGATCAAGATCATTGCACCGGGGAGGGTCTATCGCGTCGACAGCGACGCAACGCACTCCCCCATGTTCCATCAGGTCGAAGGTCTGTGGATCGATGAAACAGTCAGCTTTGCCGAGCTCAAGGGAGTCTTCACCGACTTCATGCGCCGCTTTTTCGAGCGCGATGATCTTCAACTGCGATTCCGTCCATCGTTCTTCCCGTTCACCGAGCCCTCGGCCGAGATCGATATGAGCTTCGGCGACAGCTGGCTGGAGATCGCGGGTGCAGGTCAGGTGCACCCGAATGTGCTCCGCGCTGTCGACATCGATCCGGAGAGATACCAGGGGTTCGCTTTCGGAATGGGTTCCGACCGCTTGGCGATGTTGCGTTACGGGGTCAACGACCTGCGGCTGTTTTTTGAAAACGATTTGCGTTTTCTGCGGCAGTTCGCGTGAGGCTCCTTATCGTCATTCCCGCGAACGCGGGAATCCAGAGTCGTTCAAGCCAAAGTCGCTGGGTCCCCGCGTGCGCGGGGACGACACTGTTGCCATGAAATTCTCCGAGCACTGGCTTCGCACCTTTGTCGATCCGCCGCTGGACAGTGCCGCGCTGGCGCACGCGTTGACCATGTCCGGCCTCGATGTCGAGGAACGTAGCGCAGCGGCACCGCCATTCACCGACGTGGTCGTCGCCAGGGTGACTGCAGTGGAGCGTCATCCGAATGCCGATCGCCTCACGGTGTGCCGCGTGGACGCGGGTCGCGATCTGACCCTTTCCATCGTGTGCGGGGCGCCCAACGTCGCGGCGGGCGTGCTGGCGCCATGCGCTCTCGTAGGCGCTCAACTCCCCGGTGGAATAACCGTCCGCAAGACCGCGATGCGCGGCGTGGAATCCCAGGGCATGCTCTGTTCTGCAGCAGAGTTAGGCCTCTCCGACGACACCTCGGGTTTGCTCCTGCTCGATGGCGATCTGCCGACGGGCATGGATCTTCGCAAGGCGCTCGATCTTGACGATGCACTGTTTACGCTCAAGCTCACGCCGAATCGTGCGGATTGCCTCTGCCTCGTTGGTATTGCCCGCGAAGTGGGCGCCATCACGCGCTCTCCAGTCAAGCAAGCCCCGAAGGCCGAGATCAGCGACGCGGCGAAGAAATCTCGCCACGTCCGCGTGGAAGATCCGCTTGCCTGCCCGCGATTTTGCGGCCGCGTCATCGAAGGCATCGATGCGCGTGCTCCGACGCCCGCCTGGATGAAACGTCGACTCGACCGCAGCGGCATCCGCCCGATTTCTGCAGTTGTCGACGTCACCAACTACGTGATGCTCGAGCTGGGACAGCCGCTCCACGCCTACGATGATGCACTGCTCGAAGGCGACATCGTTGTGCGATTCCCTCGCAATGGCGAGACGCTGACTTTGCTCAACGGCCAATCGCTCGAGCTCGATCCTTCGCTGCTGCTCGTTGCTGATGAACGTAGACCACTCGGCCTCGCGGGCATCATGGGCGGCGAACATAGCGCCATCAACGACACGACACGTAACGTATTCCTCGAAGGCGCGTTCTGGAACCCGGCGGTGATCCAAGGGAAGGCGAGACGCCTCGGATTTGCTACCGATGCGGGATTCCGGTTCGAGCGCGGCGTAGATTTTGCGAACGCTGCTGCCTCTGTCGATCGAGCCACTCAGCTCGTCATCGAACTTTGTGGTGGCCGGGCTGGGGCGTTGGTCGACGTGTGCGGCGAGCTGCCGCGTCGCGACGCAGTGCGTGTGCGCGTGCCCCGTATCGCAAGGATCCTTGGCTTAGCCATCGCAGCGAACGAGATCGGTGAAATTTTCACGCGGCTCGGTTTCGAGTACGAGCGTGAGGGCGACGCTTTCATGGTCACGCCGCCCTCGTATCGCTTTGACCTGGCGATCGAAGAGGATTTCATCGAGGAAGTGGCGAGGCTCCATGGTTACGAAAACATCCCGGCGAAGTCGGCGTTGCATGCACAGTCGATGCTTCCTCAGCCCGAAGCGAGCCGTTCAATCGCAACTCTTCGGCGGCGGCTTGTCGACCGCGACTATCAGGAGGTCGTGACCTTCAGCTTCGTGAATTCGGTATGGGAGCGCACGCTGCAGGTCGCTGCGCATCCGATCAAGGTGCTGAATCCGCTCGCCAGCGACCTCGATGTAATGCGATCGACCTTGATCGGTGGGCTCATCGACACATTGCGCACCAACGTCAACCGCAAGGCAGAGCGCGTCCGCATCTTCGAGGCGGGCCGATGCTTCTTTCGAGACAAGGGCCGTTACCTCCAGCCGCTTCGCATCGGCGGGCTTGCGTTCGGGAGCGCCGATCCCGTGCAATGGAATGGAGGCAAACGGCGAATCGACATCTTCGACGTCAAGGCAGATATCGCCGCGCTGGCGGCGCCGTTACCCGTCACGACCCAAGCATCGCCGCACCCTGCCCTGCATCCGGGTCGCTCGGCGCGGATCATGATCGCCGGCAAGCCGGCGGGTTGGCTCGGGGAATTGCATCCTCGGCTCGTTCGGGAGTTCGACCTGCCTGCAGCGCCGGTCCTGTTCGAGCTGGACCAGGATTCATTCACGGAGATCGGCCTGCCGAGTGCTCGGCCGGTGTCGAAGCTGCCGGTGGTACGTCGCGACCTCGCGGTAGTGGTCGATGACAGTGTGCCCGCGCAGGCGATTCTCGACGCACTCGTCGCCGTCATGCCGCCTCATGTAGAGCACATCGATCTCTTTGACGTCTACCGCGGCGCGGGCATCGATCCCGGAAAGAAAAGCCTTGCAATTCTGGTGCTTATACAAGATACTGCACGTACTTTGACGGACGCCGAAATCGACGCGACCGTGGCCGTGCTGCTACGGGAGCTAGAGAATCGATTCAAGGCGACGTTACGACAGTAGGGATTCCAATGACGCTTACCAAAGCAGAGCTCGCCGACTTGCTGTTTGAACAACTGGGTCTCAACAAGCGCGAAGCGAAGGACATGGTGGAGCGGTTCTTCGAGGAAATACGCATCGCGCTCGAATCGGGAGACAGCGTCAAGCTCTCAGGATTCGGAAATTTCCAACTGCGCGAAAAGCCGCAGCGGCCCGGACGCAATCCCAAGACCGGCGAGGAGATTCCCATTACCGCGCGGCGCGTCGTTACGTTCCACGCCAGCCAGAAGCTGAAGGCAATGGTGGAAGCCGCGAACCATGGCCGAGCACAGGCAGATTAGATCCGAGCTCCCGCCGATTCCGGCCAAGCGGTACTTCACCATTGGTGAGGTGAGCGATCTCTGCGCGGTCAAGCCGCACGTGCTTCGCTATTGGGAACAGGAGTTCACCCAGCTCAAACCGGTCAAGCGGCGCGGCAACCGTCGCTACTATCAGCATCACGAAGTCCTGCTGATCCGGCGAATTCGCGACTTGCTCTACGAGCAGGGCTTTACCATCAACGGCGCTCGACACCGGCTGGAATCAGAGTCCGCCTTGCTGCCGGCTGAGCCCCAGAGGCGCGGGACGGAAGGAACGTCCGGTCAAGGAGAGCGCCGGTCGACGTCACTGTCCGCCGCCCAAATTCGGCAAGAGATCGAGGAA
>VBCY01000162.1:1167-13882 GCA_005882995.1 Betaproteobacteria bacterium | reverse complement strand
TGCTTTGTTGCGCGGCTTGCGAATAGCACGAACTATTCGCTGCGCCCGCTTTTGGCAAATGAGGCCTCGCATCTGAAACCATTGCGCCAGAAACGCGACTCATGTGGGACTTGTTCAGAGGTTCCCTAAGCTGAGGCCGCCTCACCTTGCAGGCCGCCGACATCGCAAATTGTTGCAGCAGGCTTGCTAGGTGGTGCAGCTCGGTTATAGACCGAGCCACGCAATTGCCTTGAGCTCATCGTCGTGATCGGTCGCGACGAAGCCTTTGTAGCCCAGTACGGAGAGCGCATGCTTGCCTGCATCGCTTTGCGCTACACCCAGCAGCACTTCCCGGATCCGTTCCACTTCCTCCGCCGGCAGCTTGCTCGAAACGATCCACTGCTTGATCGGAAGAGGACGCGACGTCAGCACGACCTTGCCGCCCTTGTCCGTCCATTCCTTGGCGACTGACTTGGCTGCTGTCGCGCCGACCGTTGCGAATCCGTGCTGGACGTAGAAGGGAACGGCGTCCTGGTAGCGCGTCGTAATGATTTTCAGATCGTCGCCCGGCTTGAGTTTCTGCTCCTTGAGCATCGCGCGAAGCATCCACGCGGTGATGGAGTCGGGATCGGGGCTGACGATGGTGCGTCCGCGAAGATCGGCCAGCGTCGCCACCGACGGTTGTTGCTCCTTCGGGGCGAGCAGCATCACGGAATAGTCGGTGTAACCAGTTGTCCAGGCCACCGACCGGTATTTGCCGGACTTGATTGCCGCCAGCGCGACGTGCGCCGGATGGATGAACGAAAGGTCGTACTCCTGTCGCTCGAGACCTTCGCGCAGGTCGTTGTACGCGCTGACGACGACCATCCGGACCGATCACTATGCGTACCGGCCGCTTGATCGCTTTGGCGATCAGGTCTGCCAGGGGCGCAAATTTGGCCTGGATTTCCTTGTTGGTCTGGTAGTAGGTGATGCCTTCGGTGATCGAGAAGACCAGATCCGCTGCAGCAGCCGCTGAAACGTTGAGGGCGAGGAAGAGCAGCAGCGCCGCCGCGATAGATCGAGCAAGGCGAAAGCGTGCGGTCGATGTGTTGAAAATCATGGCGCGGGCAAGAATAGCATACGCGGATAGCGCCCTCAGCGGCTTGCGTCTCGCGGCTATTTTACTGCAATGCACAATCACAGGTTCTCATCGTACGGAGTGTGTCACCATTGTGCATTGCATGATGCATGGTTCTGGCCGGCGCGTCACATCCGAGGCATACTCTCGGCCGGAGTTTGCCCCGTTACTCGATGGCGCCGTATCTCTCGATCGAAAACTTAAGCGTCTCGTACAGCGCTACGCGCGTGCTCGATCGCGGCTAGGGAGTAGCGGTTGCGGCAAGACAACCTTGTTGCGCTCGATCGCCGGATTCGTGCTCCCCGACTCCGGGACGATCAAGGTCGGCGGCAGGGACATCACGCGGCTCCCCCCCGAGGCGCGAGAGACAGCGATGATGTTCCAGTCGTACGCGCTGTGGCCGCACATGAGCGTTGCCGACAACATCGCCTACGGGCTGCGGATGCGCGGCTGGAAAAAAGACGCAATGGCGGCCCGCGTCGAGGAAATGCTGAAGCTGCTGCAGCTTCAGGGCTTTGGTCCGCGGCCCGTCACTCAGCTCTCCGGAGGCCAGCGGCAGCGTGTGGCAATGGGGCGCGCGCTTGCGGTCGATCCGCACCTTCTCTTGCTCGACGAGCCCATGTCGAATCTCGACTACAAAGTTCGTCTCGAACTTCGTCATGAGCTGCGCGCATTGCAAAAGCGAATCGGTATCACCGCCGTGTACGTCACGCACGATCGCGAGGAGGCGCTCACGCTGGCCGATCGCATCGCGGTGATCGATGCCGGTCGCATCGTGCAGATTGGCGCGCCCGAGCAGATCTTCCATCAACCATCGTCGGCTTTCGTAGCCGGATTCATGGGCGCAGACAATGCGCTCGATCTGGTGCGCACCGAAAATGGTGGTCTGGCCACTGTGACCAACGGCGTGCCCCCCGAGCAGCGGATCCGTGCGCACTTTCGCAGCGATGCGGCGCGCCTCGATGGAGCGCCGCCTGCGGAGGACGATCTCGTTTTTACCGGCACCGTCGCCCAATCGGTCTACGTGGGGCAGGGGTACCGTTATCGTGTGCGCGCCGGCAATGCCGATATCTGGGTTCATGCGCCAGAGCGCGTAGCCGAAGGAACGACGGCGCGCGTTATCGTACCGCGCGCCGCGCTTCTACTTTTTTCGAAAGACTCATCACTGTAGCACTCAGGAGGAAGCCATGAAGTTCCGCATGCTATTCCCAGTCGCCTTGCTTGCGTTCGCCAGTACGGTGCTCGCACAGACGACGCTCAATGTCGTTACAGCGGGCGACCAGAACATGGTCGATTACGTCAATAACTACCTCGCGCCGAAGTTCGAGGCGATGAACCCCGGCGTGAAGGTGCGCGCGGTGGGCACCGGCCCGGGCGACGCCGGGTCGCAGAAGATCTATGAGAAGCTTTCCGCGCAGCAGAAGGCGGGCAACAACGAATGGGACATCGACGTGGCCGTGATCCACCAACTTGCGTCGGCGACGATGGTCAATGAAAAGCTGCTCATGCCGTATCGCAATGACGTCAGCGCGGGCAAGTTGGTGTCGCGCGACACTGCCAAGAATGCGCTCGGTGCCAACGTCGATGGCTACGTGTTGCCGATGTTCCACAGCCAGATCGTGTTCGCGTACAACCCGGAGCTGGTGAAGAGCCCGCCCAAATCGTTTCAGGAGCTCAATGAGTGGGTGAAGAAGAATCCCAAGCAGTTTGGCTACAACGGCGTGAAGGGCGGCATGTCGGGCGTCGGCTTCGTGACCGGATGGGTCTCGGCCTACAGCGGCATGGGCGACAAGCTCGAAAAGGGCCCATACGATGCATCGACTGCGCCGGCGATCGACAAGGCGCTTTCCGGACTCAAGGAGTTCAACCAATACGTCGTGATGACTCCGGGCAACGCCGGAACGCTCGACATGCTCAACCGCGGCGAGATCGCCATGGGACCGGTTTGGGTCGACATGTTCTACACCTGGCAGGCTGACGGTCGCATGAGCCCGAAGATCAAGCTGGTGCTCCCGTCGCCCGGACTGCCCGGTCAGCCGATGTACTACGTGATCCCGGCGAAGGCGGCGCACGCAGCGCTGGCGAAGAAGTTCATCGACCTTGCCGAGAGCCCCGAGGTCCAGGCCGATGGCATCATCAAGCAGTTCAACTGGTATCCCGGGATCGATCCGCAGTATGTCCAGCCCAAGCTCGACCAGGCGGCGTGGAACAAGCTATTCACCGACGTGTCGCCGGCGGATCTGTCCAAGTATGGCCGGCCCTTCCCGCTGTCGCCGTACTTCAAGGAGATCGTCGAGGGGTATGAACGGGTCGTACTGAAGTAGCGTCGCGTCCCTCACCCCTTACCCCTCTCCCCATGGGAGAGGGATGCGCGGCAGCGCGGGTGAGGGCCAGCGCCAGCATCCCGTGATCACCGGAAAGGCTTCCACCCGCGGCGCCGCGCTTGCGCTGATTGCGCCGGCGCTTGCAGTCGTCGCACTTTTTTTTGTCGCACCGCTGGCGATGTCGGTGGTCGTCGCCTTTCGTGGCAAGGACGGCGGCTTCACGCTGGAGCATTTCGCCAAGTCGTTCGACTTCTATACGACAGACCTGCTCTTTACGCTGGCGATCGTCGTCGCGTCGACGTTGCTCATCGGCGCTGTGGCGATCGCCATCGCCGGCTATCTCACGTTGGGCGGAAATCCGCGCACCATAGCCGTCCTTCGCTGGCTCTATCGCTGGCCATTGTTCATTCCGTTCGTCGTGGCCGGACAGCTGATGCGAACCTTCCTCGCCAAGAACGGCATGCTCAATCACGTGCTGATCGGCAGCGGACTGATCGAGCCATTGTCGGCGCAAAGCCTTCTCGACTGGCGCGGCATCGTCGTTGCTTTCGTCTGGAAGCAGGCGCCGTTCGTCACGCTGCTGCTCGCAGGTGCCATGGCATCGTTGGAGCCGCAGCACATCGAGGCGGCACGCAATCTGGGCGCGCGGCGCATGTCCGTGCTGATCGACATCGTGCTGCCGCAGGTGCGCGGCACGCTGCTCGTGGGGCTGGTGCTCTCTTTCGTTACCATGCTGTCGGTGCTTTCGGTGCCGTTGATGATCAATCCGAACTCGCCGACCATGGTGACCGTGGATGTCGCGTATCGGATCAGCACCCACGCCGACTATCCCGTCGCCAATGCGCTGTGCCTGCTGTCGCTCGCGCTGGCGGCGATAGGAGCGGTGTTCTACCTGCGTCACGCGGCCGCGCGCGTGGAAGGCGGCTGAAGTGGCGACGCGCCCGCTTGCACTGCCATCGCCCTTCGCGCTCCCTTCGCCACTCGCGATGCTGCTGCGAGCGGCCGTGCTCGCGCTGCTCGCCTTTGCGATCTTCGGACCTTTGCTGAATCTCCTGTTGTGGGCCTTCGCTGAGCGCTGGTACTTTCCCAACAAACTGCCCATCGAGTTCGGTCTCACTTACTGGTACCGGGTGTTCCAGCCGCGCGGCAACGCGCTGGCATCACTGGGTACGAGCGTGTGGATCGCGCTGCTTACCGTAGCTTTCAGCCTCGCTGTCGCCATCCCCGCCGGATATGCGCTGGCGCGGCTCAAGCTGCCGTGGCGCGGCGCCATCCTGCTCACGTTTCTGCTGCCGCAGGCAGTCCCGAATCTTCCGGTCTACGTGAACATCGCGCAGGTGTTCTACCAGATCGGCTTGAACGGCACGATCCTCGGCGTGGTTTTGGTCCACGCCTCGCACGGCCTCGTGCTGGCGGTTTGGATCGCATCGGCTGCGTTTGCCTCCGTCGATGCGTCGCTCGAAGAGGCGTCGCGCAATCTCGGCGCTTCGCCGTGGACGTGCTTTCGAACGGTCACGCTTCCACTCGCCACGCCGGGGCTGATCGCCAGCGCGATCTTCGTGTTCCTGGAATCGCTCGACGAATTCACCGGCACGTACTTCGTCGGCGTTCCCGACGTCACCACGCTGCCCCTGTTGATGTTCAACGCGACGATGGGCGGCAACTACCAGATCTCATCGATCACCGCGCTGCTTCTCTTGATTCCGTCGATAGGGTTCATGCTGGTGGTCGAGCGCTTTCTCAAAGCCGATGTGCTGGCGATGGTGGGGCGCTGACGGTTTCGCCTGCGTTCTCCTGACGCTACAGCCCGATCAGCTCACGCGCTTGATGTGCGAGAGGTCTCTCACGAATGCCTCGAACGCCTCTTTGCGATCCTCCGGAGGCACACGCAATATCGATGACGGGTGAACGGTGACCAGCACCTTCGCACCCCAATCGCTGGGCAAGAACTTGCCGCGATTAATGAGCACCTTCGCACCCGGACCCAGCAGCGCGCGCACGGCGGTTCCGCCGAGTGCCACGATGAGGTCGGGACGGATGAGTCTCAACTCGGCTGCAAGCCAGTCCTGGCACGCAGCGATCTCCTGCTGTGCCGGCGTCTTGTGCATGCGTCGCTTGCCGCGAGGCTCCCAGCTGAAGTGCTTGACGGCGTTGGTGACGTAGACCTCGCGTCGATCGACTCCCGCCTTTTCCAGCGCTTCGTCAAGAACCCGTCCGGCGGGACCAACGAACGGTTTGCCTGCGATGTCTTCCTGGTCGCCGGGCTGTTCGCCTACGAAGACGATTCGCGATTTGGGACTTCCCTCTCCGCCGACCGCCTGCGTCGCGCGCTCCCATAACCGGCAGCCGCGGCAGCGCGCGATGCCTGCAGCGATGTCCTTCAGCGATTTCGCGTCTGCTGCGAGCTTCTCTTTGGAGTCGGCCATGCCAGGTAGACATTGCAGGCCCGTCTCGCGTTCGAGTCACGCACTTCGTCGGGAGCGGCGTAGTCACGGCTCCGCACGATGGGGGATCCCAGGAGCGGAGCCGCAACGGGCGCCCGGCGCTGGCGTACGAAGCCGACGCGCGCGGGCGCTTATTTCCGCGCTAAGCCGATGACACGAAACAGTGCTGCAACATCAACTGCCCTGATCGTGAGAAACGCTCACCGTCGTCTTTCCGGTTGACGTATTGCCGGACTTATCGCTGCACGAGACATTGACCGTGTAAATCCGTCCGATACCCGTTCCCGAACGTTCGGCGCGCAACTGGACGCCCAGCGTGGCAGGGCTCGCTTTTGGGCCGGGATTGTCGATAAACCAGTCCGGGGTCGTATTGCCGCTACCGGGATCGAGAACCGGTTCGTTGCTGGTCACCGAGTCGATCTTGCACGTGGGCGCTGCGTCGCAGACGTCCGTCGCGGTAGCGACAATGGAAACCGGTACGAACTTGTGATTCGGCGCCCACAATGTATCTGGATCAGGCACGATCGATTTGATGACCGGCGGAGTTGTATCGGTCACCGTGACCTTCGACGTACAGCTGTTTGTATTGTTGGAAGTGTCCGTTGCGGTGCACGTGAACGGATCTACCCCGAGCGGGAACGTCGATCCCTCGGCTGGCGTGCACCCCTTAGACTGAATTGCGCAGTTGTCGGAGACCGTGTCGATCAGCTTGGCGACGACGGCGCCCCCTGGACTGGTGCACTCCAGCTTCGGGCTCAGGCAGGTAATGATGGGCTTTTCGAGGTCGTTCACGGTGACGTTAGCGTTACAGGAAGCCGTCTGACCGTTCTGGTCGGTGATTGTCAGCTTTACGCTGGTGGTGCCCTTCGCGTACGGACCTGGAGGTGTCTGCGCCAGCGTAAAGGTGTCGTTGTCCGGATCGGTCGAGCCGTTGTCGATCGACACGCCCGAGGCAGTGCACACGCCGGCATCGGTCTGTGTCGTCACATTCTTGCACGCCGCGATCGGCGAGACCGTGTCGATGACCTTGAAGAAGAGGTCGATACCTGGATTGATCGCACGCGCCGGCGTGGCGGAGGCCCATACCGCATAAAGATGACCTTGCGCGCAGGCGTTGCCGTTGTAATCACCGTACTTGGGAATTCCGCCGCCCCACAACTGACAGCTGTCGCCGGTGCCGCAACCGCCCGCACTGAAATCGCAGAACTGCTGCGCATTGTTGCGGCAGATATTGGTCTGGGCGTCGCAGGTCTGTCCGGCTGGGCAGGTCCCACCGGCGCCGCAGGCGCCGGTGCCGCAGACACCCGCAAGCTGGGGCTGCTGGCGAGCCCACTGCTTGTCCGGCTTGGCATTGCGCGTCGGACGTCGCCGCGTCGTTGAGCTGAAATTCGCCGTTCGAATTCAGAACGCCGCCGCTGCGCGTGGCGCTCGCCCCGTAGTAATCGGTGAGGTCGTTGTTATTGTTGCTCGCGTTGCGCCGGTCGTACCAGCTGATGTACGCGGTTCCCTGGGTAGCGCACATCCAGGGCATGTAGCGCCGGGCCGTCCCGCCGCCGTTGAGTGTCGTGCCGGCCGAGAACGTCTGCCCGCCGTCGGTCGAATCCCGGACCACGACATTCTCGTTTCCTGCGGCGGTGTTGGTCGCGTACGCATAGAACACATGCTGGGAATTGGTGTCGTCGACCACCACCGTCGGGCCCCTCAGTGTGTTCCCGTTGTTACACCGATCGAGACCCGGAACCGGGCACGGAATCTCTGCGATTCCGGCCGCAACGGTCCTCGGCCACCCAGCGAGCTCCAGCAAGGCGCCATTGGTGTTGCACGAGGCGAACTTGTCGACCCTCAGATTGTTGGACGTATCTTCGAATGCGACGTATACGAAACCGTCACCGGCGACCGCAACGCGCGGAAAGTCGCCGGAAATCCCGATATTGCCCGCCGTCCAATTCGCTCCGCCGTCCGTCGAGCAGACAATCCCCCAGGTCGGGTTCGCGGAGCCATTGCGGAATACGCTGTAGACCTGATCCTGATTGTTGACCTGGTTTACGCGATCCGCCGCAATGTGCTCCTGGTCCGGAATTCTGTTGCCGGTGAAGTTGCATTGCGGCAACGCCCCGCATGTGAATGCAGTTCCCCTGAATGTGAACGTCTGGCCGTTGTTAGTTGATCGATGAATCGCCGTAGTGTTGTTGAAGATCGTGCCTTCGTAGAAATTGCCGCTCGCGCCAACGGCGAGGGACGAATCTCCACCGGTCGAGTTGGGGAACGATCCACCGAAAGTGAACGTCAGCCCGCCGTTGTTCGAGAAAGTCCAGACAAACTGCTGCGCCACGACGATGTTCCGTCCATTCGCCGACGTTGCGACCTCAGGCTCGCTTGCCGCCGTTCCCTGCAGTAGTCGCGTGGCGACTCCCGGAAGCGAGGGCAACGACGCGGAATCCGAGCCCTCGGAGATCGGTGGCGGCATGTCGAACTCGTCGTCCTCCGAAACCTTGACCTGCCTAGGCGATGCGCTTCGCAACACCGGAACAATGCCGGATTTCGGTTCGCTCACCGTGGACGTTTTAACGCTGGAGCTCGACGAGGTGAAGCGGACGCTGGTTTCAATCGCCGCGAGTGCGTTCGTTACCGCGGGCGGCGCGTCGGCAGGGAGACTACCGTAGAGGCGAATGAGCTGATTCCCCGCTGCGATTGCCGTATTGATCGTGAGCGCCGACCCCATCGGGGGTGATTGCTGCCCGCGGACCTGCGGCCACGGCTTGGTATTGCGCCATTGGATCGCCGGTGATCCGTCGATCGTAAGCCTTGTGACCGATGCACCGGCACCGGTCGCGATCTCGTCGAGTTGTTTCAAAGCGTCGTTATTGTCCAGCCGCTGCTCAGTGGAGATATTGACCTGCGGCGTGAAGACGTAACGGTCTCCGAGAGCCGCTTGCTGATCTGGCGAGACGTTGAGAATTACCACCAGACGGCCGCTTTGCAGCGTCGACCATCCGTCCGGGTAATAGACGTTGAAATTGCCGATCGCCACGCTGTTGCTTCCCGCCGGATTCGCTGCATTTGCTGCCGAAGCATGCAAAGTTGCTACGCTTGCAACGAAAGGCACTGACCCCAGAACCGCTGCAACAAATGCCGAGGCCATACCGCGCCATGTCTTCTTCATGGAAATCCTCCCTTTTTAGGCCGCTTTCGAAGCGACCTCGACCGATCTTCGGGCGAATGCGCCGAATCCCCTGGACTCGCCCGCTGCTACGTCAATTTTGAATTCGACAGCAAAAGGTTACATGCAGCAATTGTTGTTCCACACGAGGCGAATCAATGAGCTAGCCCCAGTCGGGACTGTCAGCCGCAACGGCATTGTAAAGTTCCTTGACGCACTCGCCCGCAATCGCGACCGCATCGTCGCTGGGCTGGCGTGCACGGAAGCGGCCAAGGGACAGTCAGGTCTTTATCTTGGCGCAGTAGAATCGCCGCACCGGCTTCCGAGGGCCAAGGAATCCGACCGAACATGGCACGATCTCAGCAGATACGGGTGGCGGGCTTTCCAATGCCGCGCAAATCAGTGCAGCTTCACGGTCATGGCTCAACGTTTGGATCGAGAAACGGAAGGAACTTGATTTGAGCAACGGCAATGATTCCAAAAAGTCGCGCGGCATCGTGCGACGCCTCGATCCTGCCAGCCGACCGAGCGGCGGCGATATCGAATTCTCTCCCGACTACACCGTCACGGCAACGACCGATGGAGGCGGGCATGTTCTCACGAATGTCGAAGTGATCCTTTGCTTTTGGGGAAGTTTCTGGAGCAGGACGCCTCCTCCATCGCCTTCGAGCAATGACTACAAGAGCGCGATCGAGGGAATTCTCACCGGTCCGTATATGACACCGCTCGGCCAGTACCGCGGCGTCGGGCCGGGAACGTTGATCTACAGCGAAATAAACGACAGCAGCGATCCGGTGAACGGGTATTCGACCAGCGACGTGCTCAGCATGCTCGCCGGCAGGTTTCAGAACACCGCCATGCCTCGGCCCATTGCCGGTCATGACCGCCTGTATGTCGTCATCCTGCCGACCGGCATCAACAACGCGCTGGCGGGCTTCGCCGGGGAGCATCAGAGCTTCGTCTACAACGGTGCGACCGGGTACTACGCCTGGATCGACAACAACGGCTCCTTGACGGGACACAATTGCGTGACGAAGGTGTTTTCGCACGAGCTCGTGGAAGCGTGCACGAATCCGAACGTCGATACGTCCAACGACGGCATATTGGTCAACGGCACAGGCGTCACGGGCGATGAAATAGGCGACACGTGCAACAATCAGTTCGCCGCGGTCAGCGTCAATGGTATCCAGTGCTCCGTCCAAGCCTACTGGAGCAGAGACGACAACGTCTGCATGTTGCCCCTGGGGACGGAGGACAACTATGAAGGCTTGTGGTGGGCGTCTCCGGCGGGATCCGAATCGGGCTGGGGAATCAACTTCGCCCATCAGGGCAGTGTCATCTTCGTCACCTGGTTTACCTACGACGTGAATGGCAAGGCATGGTGGCTCACGATGACGGCGAACAAGACGGCGCCGGGCTTGTACAGCGGGACACTCTGCCGTACCAATGGATCGCCGTTCTTCAATGCTTTCGTGCCGCCGACGACAGTGACCGCAGTCGGGACCGGTACCCTTACGTTTAGCAGCCCCACGACCGGAACGTTCTCGTACCAAGTGAACGACGGACCGAACATGGCGACGCAGACAAGGCCGATTGTCTTGCAGGCCTTCGGGCCCGTGCCGACGTGCGTCTGGGCGTCGCAGCCAAATCTTGGCATGGCGACCAATTACCAGGATCTATGGTGGGCCGCGCCTGGGGGCTCGGAATCAGGATGGGGCGTGAACCTGACACATCAGGGGACGACGATCTTCGCCACATGGTTCACTTACGATGCCAATCGCAATCCGTTGTGGTTGTCGGTGACTGCCAATCAGACCGCCCCAAAGACGTATACAGGGTCGCTGTTCTTGACCGGCGGACCTGCTTTTGGCTCCTTCCCCTTCGACTCCACCAAGGTATCACGCACCGCGGTGGGAACCGCAACATTCAGCTTCAGCGACGGCAACAACGGAACGTTCGCTTACGGCGTCGACTTGGGCGACGGCGTCAACAGGGCCACGCAAAGCAAGGCGGTCACCCGCCAGGTGTTTCGCGCACCGGGGACGATTTGCCGGTAGCCCTTCTCGCCGCTCGCGTTTTAACGTTCACACCTTTTTTCGCGTCTTCGTCGGCTCTTTGACGATCGACCCTAACTGCGCGGATCATAGCTGACCGCTCGATATCTCTTCGAAAAATGGGAAAGCTGCTGTTGGAACGATTCGGAAGTGCCAGTCCAGCCGGGGATGAACACGATCGGCGGACCTGAGCCCGCTTCTTCAAAGTAGATCTCGAGATCGGGGCTTACGCGGACAAAATCGCCAGCGAGCACACCGCGTCCGAACGTAACGAGCGTCGCTAGCATGGCCATCACGACGAAGACACGACAGACGATCGCTGAACCGTTCATTGTGGCGTCCCCCCCGGGTGAGGCCTAAAAAAATCTGTTCAGGGCGACAGATCGACGCACAGCAAGCCGGAGACGTCTTCCACGAACGCGCCTGTCGTAAGGTCCTCGACGCCGTGCAGCGCGAGATTTCCGCTGGCGCCGCTCAGCTTTCCGGCGCCGCTCGTCACCGGACCCGAAGCGCTGAATTCCCCGGTCGAAGTATCGAAGACGCCTGCGACGGTCACAACCGCCATCCCCTGGTTGGTCGTAAAGGTGACCGTTCCCTGGATCGAAGCCACGGGAGGATTGAAGCCGGTGATCGAGAATTGACCCGCTGTCGTGCCCTGCAGCAGTCCACCACCGATGATGCTGGCCCTTGTTGCGCCGTTGCCGAGGTCCTGACCGGAACCCTTGGCGTTGATCTTGTGACAGGACACCGCCGCGTCTACCGACCCTGTTGCCACAGCCATTCCGAGTACGATCGCGAGCGGCCAGTGCTTCCATCTGTGCGCCATTTTCATCTTATCTCATGTATGCCCGGAATCGGACCGCCAGGCCGGGACGAATTGTGCCAGAAATGAATTGCAAGCTGACAGGTCGCCTGCAGCGCGCCTTCCGTTGAATGGCGCCGCTGACGCTCAAATGCGGTGCATGGCGCCCGGCGTTTCCTGCTCGGGCCAGGGATGCTGAGGTTTGGGATCGAATATCACGTCCGTGTCAGCGGGCGCGAGAGTCCAATCGCCGCGCGCGATCTCGGCCTCCAGCTGACCAGGCGCCCAACCCGAGTGGCCGATGAAGATCCGCAAGCCTTGCATGGGCTTGTCTCGTTCGAGCAGCGTGCGCAGCAATTCCCGGTTTGTGCTGACGTAGACGCCATCGAGGACTTGGGTTGCATGTTCGGGCGCCGTCTCGGCGCGAAAAATGAAGGACACTGACGTGATTTCGACGGGGCCGCCGAAGTACAGTTTGTCGTTCAGCTGGGCGAGGCGTTCGAGATCGGGGAAAAGGCGCGAGACGGCAATCCTCGTGGGCCTGTTGATGATTACGCCGACGAGAGCAGGAGCGGTGTTGTTCATCACGAGCACAACCGAGTCCTTGAAATTGGAATCGGGCAGCTCCGCCCGAGCGACGAGGATGATCGTGGTTAAAGGCTTCGCGTCGTCGGCAGATGTCGCCCACGAGATGCCGAGCAGAAGCAGGAATGGGTAGAGGGCTCGAGTCAAGTCACGCAACAAACTGTACCGAGGGCCGCGGAGCTGCTTTCGGCTCCTTTCCCTTCGACTCCACCAAACAACTGGGTCGGTCATGGACTCGGGCTTGGTG
>VBCY01000162.1:0-1103 GCA_005882995.1 Betaproteobacteria bacterium | reverse complement strand
TTGTTCGCCACAACAGAGTCCAGGTCGGCGATCTGGGTCTCTTCCCTTGCGTCGGAGTGTACGCCGTGGTCGCGGCCCCTGGGAAAGTACGAACGGGTGACCGCGTCGTTCTCAATTGACTTCAAGCTATCAAAAATAGACATCCTCCGAGGCCGTAGAAATGCGGAACAACTGCTTGGAGCGGACGGTTCTTTCGTGGGGCGGGGGCCGTCACCTGCCCGACACCGCTACGTCCTTGCGCCGAAGGATCTCGATCCTGATTTCCTGAAATTGCTTGCGCGTCTCCGCTTCGAGCACCATGTTCCCGATGATCGGCGGAATCCACTGATCAGAATGGAATGAACCGCGATTGCTAATCCAAGTCTGGGCGCCACGCGCGGCAATCGTCGTAGTGAACGACGAGCCTTGCATGTCGCCTTCCGTGACCCACGATCGGATCTGGTGAAACGGCACAGGCTCGACGTCCCGGACGTTCACGAACTCGATTCGGATCGGACCGAATGTCAGGCGGCTCTTCTGCTCGACAACGATACGTTCGCCGTCATGGCGGACGACGCGGCTTTCGACGACGTTCGAGACAAACCTCGCCATATGGTCATAATCGGTCAGCACGTTGAACACCTCTTCGGGTGTCGCGTCGACGACGAATTCGACCGCGACGGCGAACGTATCGCCGTCGCGATCGATCGCAACAGCGATGTCGCTTGCATCCGGCATCTGGGTGTGGGTGGGAGTTGACAACATACAAAACGCGACTGCAATTGACAGGCAGCGGAGCGGAGCAGGCATCGAAATACGCGATAACGGTGGCGAATTATCGCCGTTTGTCACCGTTGGTGTCGGCCGCAACAAAGATCGGTACCTGACTTCTTGGGGACCGCTTACCATTGACGCAACATCTTCGCTCGTAAACAATCTGCTTCGCTCCCTAACGGGCGATGCCCGAGGAATATTCCGATGTCGTTGAATACGCCGGCCGCGCGCCGGGACCAGTCCTATCACCTCCATCCTGCGACCAACCTTCGCACCGTCCAGAAGGAAGGGCCACTCGTAATTACCCGGGGCGAAGGCGTTTACGTCTACGATGACGAGGGACGGCGCTA
>VBCY01000164.1 GCA_005882995.1 Betaproteobacteria bacterium | reverse complement strand
GCATGAGCGCGAAGGCCACCGACAAGCTCGACTTCATGTTGGCACGGCGTTGAATCCGTTGACCGGAGTGTTGGAGCCCAACGGTGTATTGATCGTGGACGTCACCACCCCGAGCAATCCGACGATATTGGCGCACCTGCCCTCGATCGCTCCGACCCAGCAAGGTCAGATGGTGCGGGGGGTCTGCGATGGACGGACCGGCGTTCTCGGCTACTGCGTCGCGAAGACGTGGTCGAGGGCCTGCACAGGTCACGCCAAAAAAAACGGCGGCCGAAGCCGCCGTCAATCACTATCGGATACTACTACCGAAATTTGCGGCGCAATCCGGCGAACATCGCGACCAGCGCGATCCCCAGCAACCCCGTAGATGCCGGCTCAGGTACCCCGACCGAAACTGCGTCAAGGAACATGAAGCCCGGGTCATCGCGGAACAGGAACGTCAGAGATTCGTTTGCCGCCGTGGCAACAATCCCGAAGCTGACCGTCTGGAAGCCCGATGCAGGCGGATTGCTCACGTTCACAACGGTGGCTCCGCCGATAGAAGCAGAGAACGAGCTCGGCGTACCGCCGTCCGGCCGCCAAGCGAAGGTGAGCAGATAATGGTTTCCGACCACGAGACTCAAGGTCTGCGAAATCCCACCGGTCGATCCCACCGGGCCGAAGAACGCGCTGCAATTGCCATCGGCGACGGTTGGGCCTGGACCTGGACACTGCACGCCCGAGAAGCCGGTGTTACCGACTTGCGTCCAGCCACTGAAACTGCCCGTTTCAAAGCTTCCATTGGTAACCAGGTTCAGCGCTTGTGCAGGCGCGCACAAGACCACCGCAAACGCTGCCGCGATGGCCGCCATGCCCAGCTTTCCCGCCCTTCTTTCTGACATCATTTTCATGTTCACCCTTTCCTCCTCCAAGATGGTCGTATCTCCCCGAGCAAGGGCCCTAGCAGCAAAAATCATGCTGGGAAAAGCTTCATCTTTGAAAACAAGAGATTGATATGTACCGTCGGCGACAATCTGAGCGAGCCTGTAAGAAATGCCGACGCACTCACAATAGGATTCTCGATGTGGAAGAGCATGTAGCTCGCGATTCTTAGCTGCGCAGATCGTGCCGCTACGCCGTCCAGGGCGGTGAGAACGCCTGCGGCGTTGCGCTACGCTCTCGCGCGATGGAGTTATCGCACCTCATCGCCGAGCACGGCTACAGTGCAACATTTGTCGGCCGCTGATCGAAGTGAGACCGTCCTGACATTGGCCGGGGTGGCAGCGCACCGCGGCTATTTGCCGCTGACGACGCTCATCGTACTCGCCACAATCGGCAGCTTCATCGGCGACCAGGTTTACTCCCTTATTGGCCGCCGCTTTGGCGGAGGTCTTTTCGCACGCTTCCCAAAATTGCGGCCGCAACGCGAACGGCGGACTCCCTGCTCATCCGCTACGCTGGCGCATCGGTGATTATCGTGCGCTTCAAAATGGTGCGCGTGCCTCCCACTCGCACCGGTTTGGATCGTGCATTCGAGGCTTCGCCCTCTCCGTGATAGTTGGCAGCGCGCATCCGTAGCGCTTCACAACGAATTAAAACAAATGGTTAGGCCTGCATTTCGTCCATGGCATGGATTGTGCGACGCGGTAGGCCGCGGGCGCCTGACGCACCAAAGCGGTGTCGAGTGCCTTGCTGCTCGGGGATGCAATCCACTCACTTGTTTCATTCGACATGGGGCCAAACATGCAACGAAGGAATTTCCTAAAAAGGCTGGCGCTGTCTGCAGCGCTAGCCTCAGCCGGAATCGCAGCCGGCACGCACGCAATCGCCGCCGACACCATCAAGGTCGGCGTTCTCCACTCGCTCTCGGGAACGATGGCGATCAGCGAGACCGTTCTCAAGGACGTGACGCTCATGGCGATCGATGAGATCAACGCCAAGGGCGGCGTCAACGGCAAGAAACTGGAAGCGGTTGTCGTCGATCCCGCCTCCAACTGGCCGCTGTTCGCCGAAAAGGCGCGGCAGCTCCTGACTCAGGACAAGGTCGCGGTTGTCTTTGGATGCTGGACGTCGGTGTCACGCAAGTCCGTGCTGCCGGTATTCGAAGAGCTCAACGGACTGCTGTTCTATCCGGTGCAATACGAAGGCGAAGAGCTCTCCAAGAACGTCTTCTATACCGGCGCAGCGCCCAACCAGCAGGCGATTCCGGCCGTCGAATATTTGATGAGCAAGGAAGGCGGCGGCGCCAAGCGCTGGGTGCTGCTGGGCACCGACTACGTCTATCCGCGCACCACCAACAAGATCCTGCGTGCGTTCCTCAAGTCTAAGGGCGTCGACGAAAAGGACATCATGGAGACGTACACGCCGTTCGGGCACAGCGATTACCAGACGATTGTTGCCGATATCAAGAAGTTCTCCGTGAGCGGTAAGACGGCGGTAGTTTCCACGATCAACGGCGATTCAAACGTGCCGTTCTACAAGGAGCTGGGCAACGCTGGACTGAAGGCGACCGACGTTCCTGTCGTCGCATTTTCGGTCGGTGAGGAAGAGCTTCGTGGTGTCGACACCAAGCCGCTGGTGGGCCATCTTGCTGCATGGAATTACTTCATGTCGCTCAAGAACCCGGCCAACGAGGAGTTCAAGAAGAAGTGGGCTGCATATGCCAAGGCCAAGAATCTGCCTGGCGCCGACAAGCCGCTGACCAACGATCCGATGGAAGCCGCATACATCGGCGTAAACATGTGGAAGCAGGCTGTCGAAAAGGCCAAGACCACCGACGTCGACAAGGTCATCGTTGCAATGGCCGGTCAGACCTTCCCGGCGCCGGATGGATTCACCATCAAGATGGACGAGAAGAACCATCATCTGTGGAAGCCGGTGTTCATCGGTGAAGTGCAGGCGAATGGCCAGTTCAACGTCGTATGGAAGACGCCGGGCCCGATCAAGGCAACACCGTGGAGCCCGTACATTCCCGAAGACAAGGGCAAGAAGGACGAGCCGGAGAAGAAGTGACACGGATGTCCAAGAGCCAGAGGCGCAGCCTCGCAGCGATTGGAGACAGCCGTGTCATCCCGGGCGAGCGATAGCAAGGCCCGGGATCCAAGTTGGAGCCGCGTGGATCACACGAACTTGGGTCCCGGCCTACGCCGGGACGACCATCGTTGCATCGCGTCCGGCGAGCGATAGCGAGGCTCGGGATCCAAGTTGGAAACGCATGCGTGGAAAAGAATTGGGTCCCGGCCTGCGCCGGGACGACCCTTTTTTGCATCGTCCCGCGAGCGGCGTCGGTCCGTGATCACATGCCGTTGCTCGCCGGGTAACGTTCTCGGTCGGTTCACTCATCGGATGCTTCTCCTGATCGCGCGCATGGTTCGCGCATGCCTGTTCGTCGCTGTCGGACTCGCTTCGCTGCCCGCGACCGCTGCGCTCGATGCTGCTCTCGTGCATGAGCTCGCTTTCGGCGAGAGTGATGCCAAGATCAAGGCCATCGGCACGCTTGCGGCGAACGCCGCTCCGGAAACCGCTGCACTTTTTCAGGCGTTGCTCGACGGCAACCTGCAGATTGCCGGCCAGGATCAGGTTCTTCTTGTCAACGGCGACACGGCAATTGATGTTGCGACGGGCAAGGCGGTGAAACCGCTACCCCACGATCGAGACGACGTGGTCGTCAACAATCGCATTCGCAAGCAGATCGACACAGCGATGGCAACACTCAGGCTCTCCGCTGCAGATCGCGCGGTGCGCTTAGGCGCAGTCAAGCAGCTGCAGACGGGCGCGACCGAAGAGATGCTGCCAGCGATCGATCGTGCGCTGGAAAAGGAGACCGACGCTGAAATCAAGGAGCTGCTGTCGCTTACCCGTGCTTCCGTGCAGTTGACCAGCAAGGACAAGGCGGCCCGGATCGCGGCGATTCATGCTTTTTCGGAGAGCAACAATCCGAGCACCAAGACGTTGCTTCTCGGCGTGCTGGAAAAGAGCGGCGACGCTTACGCTGAACCGGATGCCGAAGTTCGCGCCGAGGCCGAGAAGGCGTTGCGCGCGGTGGACAGCAAACTGGCGACGGGAGATATGATCGGCCGCGTGTTCAGCGGCGTGAGCTTGGGGAGCATCCTCCTGCTCGCGGCGCTGGGCCTTGCGATCACTTACGGCCTCATGGGGGTGATCAACATGGCGCATGGCGAGCTGATCATGGTCGGCGCCTACGCCACCTATATCGTGCAGAATCAATTTCGCAAGTACGCACCCGGTGCATTCGACGCGTACCTGTTGTGCGCCGTCCCGGTGGCATTCGCCGCTTCCGCGCTGGTCGGCATGGCGCTCGAGCGCAGTGTCATCCGCTTTCTCTACGGCCGTCCGCTGGAGACGCTGCTCGCGACCTGGGGCATCAGCCTTTTCCTCATCCAGACAGTGCGCACGATTTTCGGCGCGCAAAATGTGCAGGTCGAGAATCCGTCCTGGATGTCCGGGGGCATCGAGGCGGTGACAGGCATCGTGCTGCCCTGGAATCGGATCGTCATCATTGGCTTCGCGGGGCTTGTGCTATTAGCGATGTGGCTGTTGCTGACTCGCACGCGACTCGGTCTTTTCGTCCGCGCGGTAACGCAGAACCGAGCGATGGCGAGTTGCAACGGCGTTCCGACCCGGCGGGTCGATACGTTGGCGTTCGGACTCGGATCCGGCATCGCGGGACTTGCCGGCTGCGCGCTTTCGCAGATTGGCAACGTCGGCCCCGATCTGGGTCAGAGCTACATCGTCGACTCCTTCATGGTCGTGGTCCTCGGCGGCGTCGGACAGCTCGCAGGAACCGTTTACGCGGCGCTGGGATTGGGCATCGTCAACAAGTTCCTCGAAGCGTGGTCGGGCGCGGTGCTCGCGAAAATCGCCGTCCTGGTGTTCATCATTGTTTTCATCCAGAAGCGACCGCAAGGCTTGTTCGCCTTGAGAGGACGAACCGCCGAGGCATGATGGGCGCATCCTTCATGCCGTTGGCGCCTGTCGCTGGCCCGCGCCTGCTGCGCCTGCTGTCGCCCGGCGGCTGGTCTTTCTATGTTGCTGCTGCGGCCGTGCTGTTCGTCGCTTTTCCGATCCTGCACCTGGTGGTGCCTGCCGACAGCGCACTGCACCTCTCCGATTACTGGGTGACGCTGATCGGCAAGATCATGTGCTACGCCATCGTCGCGCTGGCCATGGACCTGATCTGGGGTTACACCGGAATCCTTTCACTCGGCCATGGCCTGTTCTTCGCGCTAGGCGGCTACGCCATGGGTATGTATCTCATGCGCTCGATCGGCCACGAAGGGGTATACCAGAGCGATTTGCCCGATTTCATGGTGTTCCTCGACTGGAAAAAATATCCGTGGTACTGGAGCTTCACCGATCACTTCTGGTATGCCGCGCTGCTCGTCGTACTGATTCCGGGTCTGCTCGCGCTCGTGTTCGGATTTTTTGCGTTCCGCTCGCGTATCCGCGGCGTCTACTTTTCAATCATCACCCAGGCGCTGACCTATGCCTCGATGCTGCTTTTTTTCCGCAACGACACGGGCTTCGGCGGCAATAACGGGTTCACCGACTTCAAGCGCATCCTCGGCTTCCCGATCGCCGCGCCGCAGACCCGGATGGCCCTGTTCGCCATCACTGGCGCTGCATTGCTCGGCTTCCTGCTGTTCGCGCGCTGGATTGTGACCTCGAAGCTCGGCCGCGTGCTGACCGCGATTCGAGACGCGGAAACTCGAGTGATGTTCTCTGGCTACAACCCAGTCTACTTCAAGCTTTTCATCTGGACAGTGTCGGCGGTGATCTGCGGCATCGCCGGCGCTCTGTACGTGCCGCAGGTCGGCATCATCAATCCAAGCGAAATGTCCCCCGCCAACTCGATCGAGATCGCCATATGGACCGCGGTAGGCGGAAGAGGAACGCTCTACGGTCCGGTGCTCGGCGCGGCTGCAGTCAATCTCGGCAAGAGCTGGTTCACGAAGGCCTTTCCGGAGTATTGGCTGTTCGCGCTGGGATTGTTGTTCATTCTGGTCACGCTGTTCCTGCCACGCGGCCTGGCCGGACTGTTGGCTCGACGCAAGACACCATGAGCGACGCTACCATCTTGCGCGAGCAGTGGGACGATCCCGTCGCGAGCGGAGCCCGCCTGCTGAGCGAAGGCGTCGACACCTCGCACAAGGGCATCCTCTACCTCGACGGCATTTCAGTGAGCTTCGATGGCTTCAAGGCGCTGAACAATCTGTCGCTTGTCATCGATGCGGGCGAATTGCGTTGCGTTATCGGGCCCAACGGCGCTGGCAAGACGACCATGATGGACGTCATCACTGGCAAGACGCAACCAGACACTGGTACCGCGTTCTTCGGCCAGACCATCGATTTGACGCGCCTCTCCGAGCCGGAAATCGCCGGCGCCGGAATCGGGCGGAAATTTCAGAAGCCGACGGTATTCGAGCAGCATTCCGTCTACGAAAACCTGGAGCTCGCCCTCAAGGCGGACAAGCGGGTTTGGCCGACGCTGCGCTCACGTCTCGACGGGGTCGCGCGAGACAGGATCACGGCAACCCTGGAGACCATCAAGCTCGTTCCCCAAGCGGGGCGCCTCGCGGGGCTGCTATCGCACGGGCAGAAGCAATGGCTGGAGATCGGCATGCTGCTCATGCAAGAGCCGCAACTGCTGCTCCTCGACGAGCCGGTCGCCGGGATGACCGATGACGAGACACTGCGCAGCGCCGAGCTTTTCGTATCGCTGGCAGGAAGCTATACGCTCATCGTTGTCGAGCACGACATGGACTTTGTCGAGCGCATCGCGCACAAGGTCACAGTCCTGCATGAAGGCAGCGTGCTTGCCGAGGGCTCGATGGACGACATCCAGCGCAACGAACAGGTGATCGAAGTGTTCCTGGGACGTTAGGAACCTAACCGTGCTCGCTGTCAAATCGCTCAACCAGTATTACGGCGGCAGCCACATCCTGCGCCATGTCGGCTTCGAAGTGCCTGCGGGCGCGTG
The DNA here is from genome assembly GCA_005882995.1 of Betaproteobacteria bacterium. GTDB lineage: Bacteria > Pseudomonadota > Gammaproteobacteria > Burkholderiales > Casimicrobiaceae > PALSA-1003. Next base: position 15,988 of record VBCY01000164.1, on the reverse strand, counting down.
CACGGCGCTGCTCGGCCGCAACGGCGTCGGCAAGACGACGCTGCTCCGATGTCTCATGGGTCTGTTGCCGATCCGCTCCGGCGAGATCGCCTTCGACGGCCGGAGCATTTCCAACCTGCCTCCCTACGAAAGGGCTGCGCTGGGCATCGGCTACGTCCCGCAGGGACGCGACATCTTCCCCAGGCTTTCGGTTTTCGAAAATCTGCAGATGGGGCTCGCGACGCGGAGCCGCAGTGCGAGAATCCCCGAATTCGTCTTCGAGATGTTCCCGGTATTGAAGGAAATGCTCGGCCGTCGAGGCGGCGACCTTTCCGGCGGGCAACAGCAACAGCTCGCGATCGGCAGGGCGCTTGCCATGCGTCCGCGCCTTCTGATCCTTGATGAGCCCACGGAAGGCATCCAGCCATCGATCATCAAGGACATCGAACGCGCTATCCGCAAGCTCATTGCGGCGGGCGACATGGCGATCCTGCTGGTCGAGCAGTACTACGACTTCGCGAAGTCACTGGCCGATCACTACGTGATTCTGTCGCGTGGGGAGGTCGTGGCGTCCGGAGCGGGGGCCAGCATGGATAGCGACAACGTCCGGACCCATCTGGCGGTTTAAGTCTCATGTGAGCGGGGCGTGCTCCCGCAAGCGGATTGATCTGCCTCAAGGCCCGGCATCGAGCCTGCTGGCAGCATCCAGGCATGGCACCCACCGATATCGCGTTTCCGGCGCTTGCCTTCGATGCGGAGCTGATCCGCAAATACGATGGCTTCGGGCCGCGCTACACCTCGTACCCGACGGCCGATCGCTTCACCGAGGCGTTCACCGCGGAGCAACTGGTCGCTGCGCTGCTCGGGCGACAGACCCATGAGCGGTGCGGCCAACGACCGCTGTCGCTGTATGTCCATCTGCCGTTCTGTAACACCATCTGCTACTACTGCGCCTGCAACAAGGTGGTGACCAAGGACCACGGGCGCTCGGCGAAGTACATCCGCTATCTGGCCAAGGAGGCGGCCATCCTTTCCGGGCTGAACGATTTGGAGGCGATGGTCTCGCAGTTGCACTGGGGCGGCGGTACGCCCACATTCCTCTCGGCCGACGAAATGACGACGCTCAGGGGCACCCTGCGCGAGCGCTTTCCGTTCGCGCAGGATGCAGAGTGTTCGATCGAGATCGATCCGCGCAAGGTGAGCGCGCAAACGGTCGCGCTGCTCGCCGAGCTGGGCTTCAACCGCATGAGCCTCGGAGTGCAGGACTTCGACCGCGAGGTGCAGGAAGCGGTCAACCGCATCCAAAGCGAAGAGGAGACGCGAGCCGTTCTGGACGCTGCGCGAGCGAACGGCTTTCGCTCCATCAACGTCGACCTGATCTACGGCGCGGCGCCGGATCGCATCGCGCTGTACAACTATGCCCACGTGCCGCATCTGTTCATGCCGCAACGTCGCATCAACGAGGCCGAGTTGCCGACGGCCCAAGTCAAGCTGCACATCCTCGAGTTCGCGATCGGTACGCTCACCGGCGCCGGTTACACCTACATCGGCATGGATCATTTCGCGAAGCCCGATGACGAATTAGCGGTGGCACAGCGGCAGGGCAGGCTGCAGCGAAACTTCCAAGGCTATTCAACGCATGCCGACTGCGACCTCCTTGCGCTGGGCATCTCGTCGATCAGCAAGGTCGGTGACACCTACAGTCAGAATGTGCGCACCCTCGATGAGTACTACGACCGGCTCGACACCGGCACGCTCCCCGCTTTTCGCGGCTGGCAGCTCTCCGAGGACGACGTCCTGCGCCGTGAAGTCATCCAGGCGTTGATGTGCCACGGCGCCTTGTCCTTGGCTCAGATCGAGGCGCAGCATGACGTTTCATTCAGCGACTATTTCGCGGTCGAGCTTGCGGCACTCGAACCTCTGGCTGCGGACGGCTTGGTGACGCTCACCAACGGTGAGATCTGCGTCACCGCTCGCGGCCGCCTTGTGGTCCGCAGCATTGCGATGGTCTTCGATCGCTATCTACGCGAGCAGTGCGAGCGCGCGCGCTATTCGCGCGTAATCTGAATCGGCTGACACCGGCGCTCGGCTTCCAGCATCAAAACCGAGCCAGCGGCCCGGCCGGCGACTTGGTGACGGCAACGGAGACGATGTAGGCGAATACCGCAAGCGCCGCGAAAAACGCCGCCACACGGATTGCGCGCGTGCGTCCCCGCTTCAGCGCGATGCTTCCGAGCACGACGTAGGCCACCAGCCCCGCAACTTTCGCGGTGAGCCAAGCGTGCGTGCCCGGATAGTTCCCGATTGCAATGGCGAGCGCGATGGCCGAGCCGAGCAGCACCGTATCGACCACATGGGGTACGACTTTGACCCACGGTTGTCCAAGTCGCGCCGGTGACACCATCATCCATGCGCCGCGCACGGAAAACAGCGCCAGGCTGAGCACAGCGCTCCCCACGTGCACCATCTTCAGCGTCGGATAGGCGACGAGCATGGGGCATCATAGCGCCGGGTGCCCTTGAGTCAACATCGCGCGACGCAACCCGGTTGATCCACGTCAATGCGCATCGTTTGCTGTGCGCTACGATCGAACACACGCCTCGGCGCCTTCGCGCCGGCGCTGCTGCCGAAGGAACTTACAGTGGAGGCCATTCGAATTATCCGCGAGGAGCATCGCTCGCTCGCGGCCGTATTGCACGGCATGGTCTATCTGGTGCGGGAGATTCGCGACCGCGGCGCACGACCCGACTTCGCGCTCCTCGGAGCGATGATCTATTACATCGACACCTTCCCGGAGCGTTTGCATCATCCCAAGGAAGACAAGTACCTGTTCCGGTTGCTGCGCATGCGCCATGCCGAGGCCGTACCTTTGCTCGAGCGCCTCGAGCAGGAACATCGTGCCGGCGCGGGCAAGATTCGGGCGCTGGAACAGGCACTGGCGCGCTTCCAGCAGGGCGGCTTCAACGAATTCTCCGCGTTTGCGACCACCGTCGATGCGTATGCGGACTTTCACTGGGAACATATGCGTGCCGAGGAGAACGAAGTCTTTCCTCTCGCCGAGAAATACCTCACTGCGGGCGATTGGGAAGCGATCGATGCAGCGTTCACCGATCACAGGGATCCGCTGTTCGGTTCTGCAGCCGGACAGGCCTACGAGGAACTCTTCCGCCGCATCGTCAATCTCGCTCCTCCACCGATCGGCGTCGGCCCCGTTCGCTGAAGCCGTAGACACCGTAGCCCGAGTTCGCGATTTGAACTCGCGCCAACGCAGCGGTCGTTGAAGCGCTTATGCTGATGACGTTCTTTGTGGTGTACCGATCGTCACGGGTTGCATCATTCGATGACAGGCGCTACTTGAATCGATAAAGCGCGCGGCAGACGGGAATTGCAAGGGGTGGCCCCGGAGCGGAGGCGGCGCGAAGGGCGAGGAGTTAACCAGGGTAGCGCCGTCCCGTCCGGGTGCAATGACGTTGAGCAAGCGTCATGCCAAATGATTTCACAACGAAAGCATCACACGAAGTCTGCATGCGACGACGCGGCGCGTCACTCACGCGCCGAAGTCTGTCAGCGCGCTTAGAGTCAGCCGACTTCACTCTGCCGGCACAGCGACCGCGCCTGTATCTTCCACCAGCCGTCGATGATGTTCTGCGCCCAGCAACATGTAGACTGCAGGGACAACGAACAGCGTGAACAAAGTACCGATCGACAAACCGGTGAAGATCACCAATCCCATCGCGTGACGGCCTGCTGCTCCGGCGCCTGCCGCGATCACCAGGGGCACGACACCGAGCACCATCGCCGCAGTCGTCATGAGAATCGGCCGCAAGCGCACCCCTGCGGCTTCCTCGATCGCTTCGCGCTTGGTTCGGCCCGCAAGCTGCAACTGGTTGGCGAATTGAACGATCAGGATGCCGTGCTTGCTCACCAGTCCCATCAACGTAACCAATCCGACCTGGGTGTAGATATTGAGCGTGGCCAGCCCTAGGTTGATGAAGATCAGCGCGCCGAACAGCGCCATGGGCACTGAGACCAGAATAACGATCGGATCCCGGAAACTTTCGTACTGCGCCGCCAGTGCGAGGAACACGATGATGATCGCGAACATCAGCGTGACGCCGAAGCCACCAGACTCCTGCACGAATTGGCGCGACGGCCCGGCGTAGTCCACCTGGTATCCGGTCGGTGCGGTCTGCTGGATGGTGTTTCGCAGGAAATCGAGAACCTGTTTCTCGGACACGGCTGGCGAGAACACCCCCATGATGGTCGCCGAGTTCAACTGCTGGAAGTGATTGATGCCCTCCGGAACGATGTCGGTCTTCTGCTGCGCCAAGGTCGATGCCGGCAATAGCGACCCATCAGGCGTGCGGACATAGTAGTCGAGCACCTGTGACGGGTTGAGCCGGTCGATCTGCAGTACCTGCGGAATGACCTTGTACGAGCGGCCGGCGATGGAAAAGTAGTTCACGTACCCGCCTCCCAAAGCGGCGCCGAGCGCTGCGCCGACATCCTGCTGCGTGAGGCCCAGCGTCCAAAGCATGTCGCGATCGAAGCTGACCGTGGTCTGTGGCTTGTCCAGCTTCAAGTCGGTATCGACGTAGAAGAACATGCCGCTCGCTCGTGCCTTGTCGAGCACCGCCTGCGATACTTCGTTGAGTCGCTCGAACGGCTCGGTGGTCTTGATCACAACCTGCGTCGGCAAGCCGCGCGCGCCGGGAAGCGGCGGGAATTGGAAGGCGGCGACGTTAGCGCCGGCGATCGTACCCCACTCCTTCTGCAGCACCTGCTGCAATTCGGCAGCGCTGCGCTTGCGCTCCTCCCAGGGCTTGAACAGCACGCCGCCGATGCCCTGATTGACCGTCGGTACGCCGGTGATCTGGAACATCTGATCGTACTCGGGCAGGCTCTTGGAGAGCTCGAAGACCTGCTTGGCATAGATCTGCATCTGCTGTGGCGTCGCATTCGGCGGGCCGAGAATGTTCGCGAGCACGATGCCCTGGTCCTCGGGCGGCGAGAGCTCTGACTTGGACGTCATGTACAAATACACGGTGCCGCCGAGCAGCAGGACGCCCATGAGCACGATGACGATCCAGGTGTCGAGCACGTTGTGCAGCGCCCGCGCGTAACCGCGGTGCACTCGTCCGAACTGGCGGTCGATGAATTTCACGAATCGTCCCGACTCCTGTTCCGAGCGGAAGATGAGCGAGGTCATCATTGGCGAGAGCGTCAGCGCGACGATGCCTGACACCGTCACCGCCGCGGCCAGCGTAAACGCGAACTCGGTGAAAAGCGCGCCGGTGAGCCCTCCCTGGAAGCCGATCGGGATGTACACCGCGACCAGCACGATGGTCATGGCGATGATCGGTCCGCCGAGCTCGCGAGCGGCCTGGATGGACGCCTCGAAGGGCGTCTTGCCTTCCTCCTTCATGTGCCGGTCGACGTTCTCGACCACGATGATCGCGTCGTCGACGACCAGTCCGATCGCCAGCACCAATGCGAGCAGGGTGAGCAGGTTGATCGAATAGCCGAGCACCAGCATCCCGAAAAAGGCGCCGATCAACGACAGCGGCATCGCAATCAGCGGAATCGCCACTGCGCGCACGCTGCCCAGGAACAGGAAGATCACCACGCTGACGATGACCAGCGCCTGGATCAGCGTCTTGACGACCTCGTTGATCGAGCTGCGGATGAACTTGGTCGAATCGTAGACGATCTCACCGGTGACGCCGTTGGGCATCTGCGCCTGTATATCGGGAAACACCTCCCGCACACGCTTGACCACGTCGAGCACGTTCGCATCAGGCGCCACCTTGATGCCGATGAACACTGCATTGCGCCCGCCGAACGCGGTCGTGAAATCGTAGTTTTCGGCGCCCAGCGTGACATTGGCGACGTCTTCGAGACGCACCAATGCGCCGTCCTTCTGCTTGACGACCAGTTGTTTGAATTCATCGACCGAGTGCAGGCTCGATCCGGCCGTGAGATCGACGCTGACCATCTGCCCCTTGGTCGTCCCGAGAGCCGCGAGGTAGTTGTTGTTGGCGAGCGCGGTGCGGACGTCCGAGGCGGTGATAGAGTAGGCTGCCATCCGTTGCGGATCGAGCCACGCGCGCAGCGCGAACTGCCGCGACCCCAGGATCTCGGCAGTCTGCACGCCTTCGACCGAATCGAGCTTGGGCTTCACGACGCGCAGCAGGTAGTCGGTGACTCCGTTGTTCGGCAGCACCTCGCTGAAGAAGCCCATGTACATGGCGTCGATGGTCTGCCCAACCTGGACGGTCAGCACAGGCTGCTGCGTCTCGGGCGGGAGCTGGTTGCGCACCGAGTTGACCTGGGTGTTGATCTCGGTCAACGCGCGATTGGCATCGTAATTGAGGCGCAGGGTCGCGATGATCGTCGATACGCCGAGCGTGCTGGTTGAGGAGAGATAGTCGATCCCCTGAGCCTGCGCGATTGCGCTTTCGAGTGGCTGGGTGATGAATCCGGCGACGGTATCGGCGTCCGCGCCGTAATACGCAGTGCTGATCGTGACGACTGCGTTCTGTGTCTTTGGAAACTGACGAACAGACAGACCAACCAGCGAGCGCAGTCCGAGGACAAGAATCAGCAAGCTGACCGTCGTTGCCAGAACCGGCTTGCGTATAAAGATGTCGGTGAAGTTCATCGCCCGCGCTCACTGTTCCTGCGGTGTTGGATTGGGACTGTTCGTCGGCTGCACCGAGTTGTTGACGATCACCGGACTGCCGTTCTTGAGCTTGACCTGACCGCTGGTCACGACCTGCGCGCCGGGCTCGACGCCTTTGAGTATTGCGATCTGATCGCCGCGGGTCGGCCCGGTGGTGACGAAGACCTGTTGTGCGACCATCGGCGCATTGCCCTTTTCGTCTTTCTTCTCGGAAGGCTTGATCACGAACACGGTGTTGCCATAAGGATTGTAGGTGATCGCCGTCTGCGGCAACGTCAAGTAACGCTGTTCGTCGCCGGTGTCGATTTTGACATTGGCGAACATGCCGGGGAGGAGCTGGCGCTTGGCATTGGGAATCGTCGCTTCGACCTGGACATTGCGCGTGCTGGGGTCGACTCTGGGGTTGATGGCATTGATCTTCCCAGGGAAGCTCATGCCCTTATAGGCATCTGCGGACACGCTGACTTTCTGGCCGATGGCGATCTGCGGAAGCTGCTGCTGCGGCAGGTAAAAGTCTATGTAAATGGGATCGATGGTCTGCAGCGTCACGAGCTTGTCGCCTGGATTCAAGTACTGGCCGGGATTGACGGTGCTGATGCCAAGCTTCCCGGCAAACGGCGCGCGGATGCTTTTCTTGTCGATCAGCGCCTGCTGCTGCGCGACCTGCGCCTGCTTGCTCTTCAGATCGGCGGCGTCTGCGTCGACCTGCGCCTTGCTGATGACTTCGATGTCGAGTTGCGCCTTGTCGCGATCGTAGACCGTCTTGGCCAGATCGGCTGCGGCTTGCAGCGCGTGCAATTGTGCGACATCCGAGTCGACGTTGAGCTCAGCCAATACCTTGCCTGACGGCGTCTCGTCTCCGGATTGAAAGTTGACCGATCGCACCAAACCGGCGACTTCGGTGGTGACGTCGACGCCGCGCACCGCTCGCAACGTGCCGACGGCCGCGAGCTGCGGTTGCCACTGCTGGTAATCGGCGGTCATGGCGGTGACTGTCGACGCAGGAATCGGCGCGCCGGCCATGTATTTCTGCATCATATAGCCCTTGAAGAAGTTAAAGCCGACCAGGCCGCCGAGCAGAACGCCCACGATCACCAGCATGATCACCATGCGCTTTTTCATCGCGTGTTTCTCCATCCGCTGTCTCTAAAAACGTGTGTTCCCACAATTATTTAGCCACCGACGCGGTCGCCTCGCGGTTCCACCAGCCGCCGCCAAGCGCCTGAAAGAGCGCCGCAGTGTCGGCAAAGCGCGTCGCCTGAGCCAGCGCGAGCGCGAGTTTCGCCTGCTGGTACTGTCGCTGCGCGATCAGCAAGGCGACATAGCTTGCGCCGCCAAGCTGGAACTGACGCTGCGTCAGATCGAGCGTCTGCCTTGCAGCCAGTTCCGCCTCCGCTTGAGCACTCAACGCGCGAGCATCCGTTTCCAGCGCCCGCAAGGCATCTGCAACGTTTTGGAATGCCTGCAGCACCGTCTGGCGGTACTGAGCGTTCGCTGCATCAAAGGCGGCAATGGAAGCGCGCCGTTTGGCCTCGAGCTCACCGCCGTGAAACAGCGGCTGCAGCAGGGCGGCGCCGATGCTCCAGACGCTCGGTCCGGCGAAGATATTGCGAAACTGGTTGGTGCTCGTCCCGAAGTCGCCCGAGAGCGTGATCTTCGGGTAGAGGTTTGCCGTCGCCACGCCGATTTCGGCACTGGCCTGATGCAGCAACGCTTCCGAAGCTCGTATGTCGGGCCGCTGCCGGACGAGCTCCGAAGGCAACGTCACCGGCAACTCCTGCGGCAGCGTGAACGTTTCGAGTTCGAAAACCGGCAGTGCAGCTTCGCTGGGCAAGCGGCCTGCGAGCACCGCGAGCTGATGACGCGTGCTCGCGAGCTCGCGCTCCAGTGGCGGCAGAGTGGCGCGCGTCTGCTCGAGCTCTGTTTTGAGCGCGAGAACGCCGAGGCGAGCGACCGCGCCGAGCTGGTACTGGCGCTGGGTCAAGTCGAGCTGCTTTTCCTCGGCGGCGATGATGTCGCGCGTCGCGCTGATCTGTGCGCGCAACTGAGCTTCGCGCACTGCGGTGGTCACAATGTTCGATGTCAGTGCGAGGTACGAGCCCTCGAGCTGGTAGTTCTGGTAGTCGACCAGCGCCTGCATGCCTTCGAGCTCGCGCCGGCTGCCGCCGAAAATGTCGAGCAGGTACGAAACGTTTACCGAGGCGTTATAGAGATTGAAGATGTTGGTCTGTCCGCCGGTTCCGCCAAAGAGCTCCGCAGCGGAGAGTTTTTCGCGCGTGGCGGAGAGGTTCGCATCGACTCGGGGATAGAGCAGTGCGCCCGTGTCAGCGATCAGGTTCTCCTTCGCCTGGCGCAGCGTCGCCTGAGCCGCTGCGAGGTTGGGACTATCGGCGATGGCTTCGCGGATCAAGCGTTCGAGCGGCTCGGATCGATAGAGCGCCCACCACTGCGCAGGAATGTCGGCCCCGGAAACGAGGTGTTGCGCTTCTCCGGCCATACCCGGGGATGAAACCGTTTCCTGCGGGACGGATGTCTCCGTATAGCGAGTTGCGCTCGGCGCGTCGGGTCGGCGGAAATCGGGCCCGACGGTGCAGCTCGCGAGCACTGCGCCGGCGATACCGGCAAGGATGACACGCTCGATCCGATTGAGTTTGCCAGGTAGGGTTCGCATCGTTGTTAATTTCTTAGATCGAAGGACGTGGCAGACGGCGACGCGGCGCAAAGATCCGCATCGGGATCGATGATTCCATGCGGCGAGCCTGCAGTCCATCGTTTGCTCGGTTTGCACGATGAGAATCGTGCCTTGCAAACGTTACAAGCCTTGCGAAGGCGAGCCAGACCGCAGACACGTGAAGGTGTGCGCCGCTATGGTGCGCGGCAGCCCAAGTCGATGCACTCGAAAGACCGACGCCACCTCGATTCGTTCCTTGTTTTCGCTGCGGGCGGAGAGGCGTTGGTGGGCCCGGCTGGATTTGAACCAGCGACCAAAGGATTATGAGTCCTCTGCTCTGACCAACTGAGCTACAGGCCCGAGAAACTTCTGCGAGCCGATTATAGCGGACAGCTTTATCCGCGATCCCATTGTGCTCAGTGGGCAGAGCGCATGATGCAAGCGCGCTTCGATTGCATGATGATGCGATGGACAGCATGCAGGGAAGACTCACCATATCGCGGTCAATGCGCAGCCGTCGCGGCCTCTGCCGCAGCGCCGCTCTTGGTCGGACGAGCAAGCCAGATCAGCCCGATCAACAGCACAAACACGATCGCAGAAACCCAGAAGATGTCGTTCGCAGACAGCATGAAAGCCTGCTGGTCGATCATCCGATTCATTGCTTCATAGCTCTGCTGCACGCTCATCCCGTCCGCCTGCATGCGGGCGAGCGCCTGGGACGACGACGGATCGTAGACGCTGATGCGCTCGGCGAGTTGCGCGTGATGCAGGCTTGCGCGGGACCCGATGCGGCCGGAACGCGATCCGGCGCAAGGCCGGAGAGCCCCAGGGTGATCAGCGGGATGAAGAACACGGCGACAGCCGCGCCTTGGATGATGGTCGGCACCATCAATGTCCAGAAGTCGGCGGATGTGTTGAAGTGGGAGCGCATCACAAGCACGAGGGCGAAGATCGCGAATGCGGCCGTGGCGAAGGCGCGCGGATCGATCTTGTGCATGTTTTTGCCGACGAGCGGCGTGAGCAGAATCGCAAGTACGCCGACCGGCGCCAGCACCATGCCGGCCATCGTAGCCGTGTAGCCCATGTATTGCTGCAGCCACAGCGGCACCAGCACGACATTGCCGAAGAAGGCGCCATAGGCCAGCGCCATCGCCAGCGTGCTGATCCAGAAGTTCCGCCGGCTAAACAAACGCAGATCGACCACTGGATGATCCTCGGTGAGCTCCCAGATGACAAAGATCGAGAATCCGACGACGGCGACGATGGCGAGCAGGGTGATTTGGCTGGAAGCGAACCAGTCGAGATCCTTGCCCTTGTCGAGCATCACCTGCAGTGCGCCGATCCAAAGGACCAGCAATCCGAGTCCGACGCCGTCTACCGGCAGTCGATGGGTGGGCGTCTCGCGACGGCTGTAGATCATCCACGTTACACCTGCGGCGACGAGCCCGACCGGTACGTTGATGTAGAAGATCCACGGCCATGAGATGTTGTCTGTGATCCAGCCGCCGAGCAGCGGTCCGACCACCGGCGCGACCAGCGTCGTGATTGCCCATATCGCCAGTGCCGCACCGGACTTTTCCTTGGGGTAGCTCGACAGCAGCAGCGCCTGCGACAAGGGAATCATGGGACCCGCTACCGCGCCCTGGATCACGCGGAACACCACCAGAAAAGCGAGCGAGGGCGCGAGGGCGCACAAGACCGAAGGTGAGCGGCAGCGAGATCGCGTTGGCTACGCCGAACGAGGTGATCACCCACGTGCCCTGATCCGGGGACACGCCGAGATCGCCCGCGATCGCCGGGATCGACACATTGGCGATCGACGTGTCGAGCACGTTCATGAACGTCGCCAGCGACAGCGCGATGCTGCCCAGAACAAGCGCTCCGCCATGCAGGGGCGCTGGCGATGATCGCTCGGCCTCCGAGACAACCGGGTCGTTGGCGGTTGCACTGCTCATCGCTCGCCCACCTAAAGGGGTTTCTTTCCGGCGGCCACTCCTTTTCCGCCGTCGATCTTCACCAACTGGTCTGGATGTAACTCTGGCGTTGCCGCACGATCGCGAGCGACATGAGTCGAGGTGGGCACATTCGCCGCAATGATCTCCTTCACCCGGGCGTCGGCGAGTGGGTCGAGCGAGCGATAGACCTCCGTCGTGTACGCCGGCACTGTTTGAACGAGTGCGGGCAAGCGATCGCCTGAATGCTGATGGGTGTCGATTTCGGCTTCCATCGACAGACCGATTTGCAGCGGATTGGCAGCAAGCTCCTGCGGATCGAAGGCGATGCGTACAGGGACGCGCTGCACGACCTTGATCCAGTTACCCGTCGCGTTTTGCGCAGGGAGAACTGCGAAGGCCGAGCCTGTGCCCGCGCCGAAACCTACGACCTTGCCGTGGTACTCCACGCGCCGCCCGTAGATGTCCGCGGTGAGCTTCACCGGCTGGCCGATACGCATGTCCGCAAGCTGAGGCTCCTTGAAATTGGCGTCGACCCATACCTGGTCCAAGGGAACGATCGCCATCAGCGGGGCGCCGGGGCTTACGCGTTGCCCCAGCTGCACCGCGCGCTTGGCGACAAAGCCCGAGACCGGCGCCGGAATCGATGTGCGGGCAAAGGTGAGATAGGCCTCGCGCACGTGCGCTGCGGCGTTCAACACGTCCGGATGGTTGTCTACGGTTGTGCGATCGACTCTCGCGCGGTTGGCCTCGAGCTGTTGCTGCGCGGCGAGCAGCGCAGCCTTGGCGCCGCTGTATGCATCGCGCGCGTGCTGCAGCTCTTCGCCGGAAATCGCACCGGTTCCCGACAGGCGCTGCCGCCGAGCAAGGTCGTCCTCGGCTCTGGAGAGATCGGATTGGCGTATTTCGACCGTCGCCTGCAATTGCGCCGTCGTTGAGAACAAGTTGCGTACCTCACGCACCGTCCGCGCAAGTTGCGCTTCCGCCTGATCGAGCGCCACCTTGGCATCGCTTTGATCGAGCACGACCAGCGTCTGTCCGGCGGTGACAAAGCGTGTGTCATCGGCCCCGACGTTGGTCACCGTGCCGGAGATCTGCGGCGTGATTTGCACCACGTTGCCGTTGACGTATGCATCATCGGTCGACTGCACGTGGCGCAGCGCGACCGCCCAGTAAATACCGTAGGCGATGCCCAGCGCCGCAAAGGTCCCAATCGCGATGGCGAGCCAGCGCTTGCGCCGGCTGGCGCCGATCGGAGGGGGGGCTTGAGTGGCGTTGCTCATGGCTGTCAATACAACACCTGCAAGGGAGCTGGCGCTGAGTCCCCGTTGGAATCGAGCACGCGCTTGAAATCCGAGGACAGCGCCACCAGGCATGCCGCGGCGAACGCCGGGGCCTTTTCGATGGCGCGATATTCGCCGTAGCTGACCGCGATGCCGGCGATCGCCCCGATAACGATATTGCGCAAGACCCTGCGGGAGCTGCGCATCCGGCTTGCCGGAGAACTACACATCGTCGCGTTGCAAATTGCTGCCATTAAATTTCTCCTTCCCTCCTGCTTCACCGGCGTCGGCGCCGTTCTTGTCAATGGTTACAGCTCATGTCGATCACGATTCAGCTTGCAAAAATCTCCCTTCAGCGTGTGCCCGCCAGATGCGGAGACTCTTCCGCTAAGCCTCCACCGAGCGCGCGCACCAGGTTGATCTGGATTGCCAGCGTGCGTGCGCGCAGATCGGCATCGAGGCTTTCCTGTACCCGCAGCGGCTGCTCGGCACTAAGCACCTGCAGGTAGTTACCGAGGCCTTCGCGGTAGCGCACCAGAGCGAGGTCGTAAGCTTCCTGTGCGGTGGCGAGTGCCTCGCGCTGCTCCGTTCGCTGCACGTCGACGCTGTGGAACGAGGTGAGCTGATCAACGACATCGCGAAGCGCGTCGGCGAGCGCCTGGTTGTAGGCCTCGACCGCGATGTCGTATTCGGCGTTCTTGCCGGCCAGATTACCCGTGAGCCGTCCGCCTTCAAAAATGGGGAGCGTGATCGCCGGACCTACGCCCATCATGCGACTCGCCGCGGTAAGAAAGCCAGCGGGGCCGATGCTTTGCAAGCCGATGAATGCGATCAGATTCACATTCGGATAGAACTCGGCCTTGGCCACGTCGATGTTCTTGGTTGCGGCTTCGACACGCCAGCGCTGCGCAACCAGATCCGGTCGACGCCCGATGAGCTCGGCGGGCACGTTCGAAGGCACCGCAACCGACGGCATGGCATCGGCCGTGGGCCGCGCGATGGCGAGGCCGCGATCAGGACCTTGGCCGAGCAGAGCGGCGAGCTGATTGCGCGCGAGCTGAATCGTTTCTTCCAATTGGGCGATTTGTTCCCTCGTGGCGGGCAGCGCCGACTCCGCCTGTTTGAGCTCGAGGCGTGAATCAATTCCGGCGGCGTTGCGATCGCGCGTGAGCGCGTAGATCTGCTCGCGCTCCTTCAGTGTCGCCTGCGCGACGTCGAGCTGAAGATAGGCGCGTTGCAATGTCACATACGCTTGGGCGATCGTGGTGGAGAGTGCGAGACGCGCCGCATAGGCATCCACTTCAGCGGCTCTGGCCTGACCCAGCGCGCTCTCAAAGGCAGCGCGGTTCTTGCCCCAGAAATCGATTTCCCAGGAGAGTGTGGCTTGCATCTCATGCGGCGTTGCCCACGTTCCGGCAAAAGGGGGCGGCGTCAGACCTCGTGCGGAAAAACGCTCGCGGGTCACTGCGAAATCCGCGTTGACCTGGGGCAACAGCGCCGCCTTGGTCGTTTCAGCGTAGGCCAGTGCTTGACGTGTTCTCGCTTCGGCAACACGAAGCGTCGGGCTTCCGGCGAGCGCTTCATCGATGAGTTGATCGAGCTGTCCGTCATTGAAGCTGTGCCACCAATCGGTCGCAGGCCACGCGTCGCGTGAGACGCTCGCTCCATTGAGCGACTCTGTCGCCGCGAGTCGATTGGCGTCGTCGAGAGACGCCTGCGTGTGCAAACCTTGCATGCTGGCGCAACCGACAAGGAGCAAACCCGTCAGAAACGAAGCCAGCGTTGCGAACCAGCGTGTCATTTCAGCGCCTTCCCTCTGTCTCGATGAGAAAGCCAGAGCAAGAATGCGAGCACCGATCCACCGGGCACTACCAGCCCGAGGGCGAGGTACGGCGCGAGGGAACGAACTTGCCTGAGCATTGAATAGAGCTTGGCCGGCATGCGATCGTTCATTGCGTTTTTGAGCCTTGTCCACTTCGTTGTCATGGCTAAAAATGCCTAGGCAACCAAATACTTAAAAAAATTCAGCGATTGGCGAGCATCCGGTGCAGCAATCCTTCGAGTTGCTGCACGTCCGTCTTGCTGAACCCCCGCAGAAAACGATTGTTGATGTTCGCTGCGCTTGCAATCAGCTTGGGATAGACCGCGCGGCCCTCGGCTGTGAGCTCCAGATCGATCCGACGTCGGTCACGCGGAGAGCGCACCCGGCGCACCAAACCTTTGCGTTCGAGGCGATCGATCATCCGCGTCATCGCGCCCTGGTCGTAGGATGCGCTCCGGCAGAGATTCGAGGCTGAATCGGCGTCCGCGTCGGCCAGCATCACCAGAATGACGAACTGGGCAGCGGTAATTCCCAGCGGCGCGAGCTCTTCATCGAGCGCCTCGGACATCGACATTTTGACGTGGGTGAGCAGCCTTCCCACGCAGCTCTTGGGCTGGAAGGTCTTGGCGTCGTAGATGGCCGCGGCGGCCGCTATTTTTGCGGGGGACATATCGCTAATTATATTGTCTAGGCAATTATTGTCAAGGCCTTATTTGTTAGGACAAGCGTTACGTGGGGCGAGGCGACCCTAACCGGACCCGGGCCTCGGTTAGCAGTCAGCTAGACTCGGCATCCATGATTTCCGCGCATTACCTCCGATCGTTGCTCGCACCGCAGTCGGTCGTTGTGATCGGCGCTTCAGGTCGTCCCGGGTCCGTGGGCCGCATCGTTTACGAGAATCTGCTCGACGCCGAATTCCAAGGCGAACTCTTCGCGGTGAACCCGAAGCACGGCACGATCCTGGGGCATAAGGCGTTTCGCTCGATTCAGGCGATCGAGACGCCGATCGACCTCGCGGTCATCTGCGCACCGGCAGAAACGGTGCCATTAGTGCTCCGGGAATGCAGTGGACGCGCCCGTGCCGCGGTGATCGTCTCCAGCGCGCCTGCGGCAGGGCGCGAAATCTATCTGCGCTGGCGTAGCGACATCGTGGCATCGGCCCGCGGGTCGAACATTCGCGTTCTGGGGCCGGCAAGCTTCGGTGTCATCAGAACTTCGATCGGCCTGAACGCCACCTGCGGAACGGTGCCTGCATTGCGCGGTCGGCTTACGCTGATTTCACAGTCGGGCGCGGTAGCCAGCGCACTGCTCGACTACGGATACGGCGTCGGCATCGGCTTCGCGTCCGTGGCCGTGCTCGGTGCCGCAAGCGACGTCGATTTCGGCGAGATCCTCGAATTCGCACTCTCCGACCCGGAAACCGACGGCATCGTTCTCTATGTAGGGATGTTGCGTGACGCCAGAATGTTTTTGTCTGCGTTGCGTGCCGCGGCGCGCACCAAGCCGGTAGTCGTCCTCAGGTCCGGTCGCACCGCGCCTCAGCGGCCCGCTCAAGGTCGCTCTCCGCCGTCGGCTGATCGCGTGTTCGACGCTGCGCTC
>VBCY01000163.1:3178-4734 GCA_005882995.1 Betaproteobacteria bacterium | reverse complement strand
AAGACGCGGTGTCGATGATCGTCAACGGCTTCTGCAAGGCGGTATTCAAGGAGCTGCCGATGGAGTTCGCGGTGGAGGCGCAGAAGCTTCTCGGAGTGAGCCTCGAAGGGAGTATCGGGTGATGCTCGAAGTGAGGAGTCTCCACGTTCGAGTCGACGATAAACCGATCCTTCGCGGCATCGATCTCCGTGTTGAAGCGGGCGAGGTGCACGCGATCATGGGGCCGAACGGCTCGGGCAAAAGCACGCTCGCGCAGGTCTTGGCGGGGCGCGAGAGCTTCACCGTGACCGAGGGCGAAGCGCGCTATCTCGGACGCGACTTGGCTGACATGACGCCCGACGAACGCGCGCGCGAGGGGATCTTCCTCGCGTTCCAGTACCCGGTCGAGATTCCGGGAGTGAGCAACATCTATCTGCTCAAGGCGGCGCTCAATAGCACGCGCAAGCACCAGGGATTGCCCGAAGTCGATGCGATGGAATTCCTGGCGCTTGCCCGCCAGAAGATGGCTCAGCTCGGGATGAGCGAGGAGATGATGTATCGCGCCGTCAACGAGGGCTTCTCCGGTGGCGAGAAGAAGCGCAACGAGATCCTGCAGATGGCCGTGCTCGAGCCCAGGCTCGCGATCCTGGACGAGACCGATTCCGGGCTCGACATCGACGCCCTGCAGATCGTGGCCGACGGTATCAATGCGTTGCGCAACCCCGAGCGCGCCATGATCCTGGTCACCCATTACCAGCGGCTGCTGAATTATGTGGTGCCTGACCAGGTGCACGTGCTCTCGCGAGGGCGCATCGTCAAGTCGGGCGGCAAGGAATTGGCCCTCGAGCTTGAGCAGCGCGGTTACGGCTGGATCGAGGAAGCGGCACCGGCCACGGATCGTCCAGCTCCGTCCGTTGCGCAGCCATGAGCGACCAAAGCAGACCTTTCGACTCGGCTCAGGGCAGGGAACGTATCCTGGCCGACTTCGCGCGCCTGGCGCTGCGCCAGAGGGCTCTCGAACGATTCGCGCAGAGCGGCTTTCCGACCACGCGTGACGAGGAGTGGAAGTACACGAATGTGGCCGCGATCGAGAAGCGCGGCTTCCGTGTCGCGTGGTACGACCGCGAAAGCGCACCGCCAGCTGGGCTCGATGCGCTCTTTAGCCGTCGCCCCGGCGAAGGCCGGGGCCCAAGTTGGGAATTTCCGGGTCATCGTCTCGTATTCGTCAACGGGCGCTATGCGCCAGCGTTGTCAGACGTCGATCGCCTGCCCGCAGGCGTGACGCTCGAGAGTCTCGCGGACGCACTCGAGCGCGCGCCCGATTCGCTTCAATCGGCGCTGACCGATGAGAGCGAGCAGACGGTATTCGGCGCCTTGAACACCGCGTTCATGACTGACGGCGTCTACATCGATGTGCCCCGTGACACGACTGTCGAAGAGCCGATCCACCTCTTCTTTGTCGCGACCCGTGCCGATGCGGCCATCCATCCACGCAACGTGATCATCGCCGGCGACCGCGCGCAAGTGACGGTGATCGAGCATTATGCGGGCGCGGACGGCACGACGTACCTGACCAA
>VBCY01000163.1:0-3127 GCA_005882995.1 Betaproteobacteria bacterium | reverse complement strand
GGCATTCATGCGGCGCAGGCCCACGGTAGCCGCCTCGCGTCGCATTCGATCGCGCTCGGAGCGGCGATCGCTCGCAACGACATTACGACGACTTTCGACGGCGAGCGGTGCGAGGCCTCGCTCAACGGTCTCTACCTTGTTCGGGGCAGGCAGCATGTGGACCACCATACCCGTATCGATCACTTCAAGCCCGACGGTGTTAGCCGCGAATATTACCGGGGCTTGCTCGACGGCGCCTCGCGCGGCGTGTTCAACGGCAAGGTTGTCGTGCACCCCCAGGCGCAGCGCAGCGACGCGCGTCAAGTCAACCACAACCTGTTGCTGTCGAAGGATGCGGAAATCGATACCAAGCCGCAGCTCGAGATCTACGCCGACGACGTGCGATGCACCCATGGAGCGGCCGTCGGCCAGCTCGACGAAGACCAGCTCTTCTATCTACGCTCGCGCGGCATCGAGGAAGCGACTGCGCGCAGCCTCCTCATCTATGCCTTCGCCCGCGAGGTCATCGAACGCATCCGGGTGGACTCGCTGCGCGCAGCGCTCGAGCAGACGCTGCTGGCACGACTCCCTGAGAGCGAGCGAATCAGGAAGCTCCAATGAAAAACGAGTACGAGCTGCTGACTGAGCTCAAGGAACTCGCCACCGGTATGCCCGACATGAAGCGCTGGCGCGACGATTTCCCGATCCTCCGCGAAAGGGTGCATGGCCGACCGCTCGTGTATCTGGACAACGGCGCCACGACTCAGAAGCCTCAGTTCGTGATCGACACGGAGGCGAGCTTTTACCGGCGCGACAATGCCAATGTCCACCGGGCGGTACATGCTATTTTTACGCGCGGCACCACCGATGCCATCAACCTTGTCGCCCAGAGTTACGGCCGCAAAAACGTTCAGGCCGGCGATGAGATCGTCGTGTCACACCTAGAACACCACTCCAACATCGTCCCTTGGCAGATGCTCTGCGAGCAGACGGGTGCCGTGCTCAAGGTCATTCCGATCAACGACGCGGGGGAGCTCGATCTCGAGGCCTACCGACGATTGCTCGGTACGCGCACGAAAATGGTCGCGATCACCCACGTGTCCAACGCGCTCGGCAGCATCGTGCCGGTGGGAGAGGTCATCATTGCCGCGCACGAGCGTGGCGTGCCGGTGCTGCTCGATGGCGCGCAGGCGATCTCGCACCTGCCGGTCGATGTTCACGCACTCGACTGCGACTTCTACGCCTTTTCCGGCCACAAGATGTTCGGCCCGACCGGCATCGGAGTGCTCTACGGCAAAACGGCTCTTCTCGAGCAGATGCCGCCGTACCAGGGTGGCGGCGATATGATCCGCTCGGTGTCCTTCGAGAAGACGGAGTACAACGATATTCCGTACCGATTCGAGGCCGGCACACCTCATATTGCCGGAGTGGTGGGTTTGGGCGCGGCGGTAGACTACGCTTCGTCCACGAGCGCGAGCTCCTGCGCTACGCCACGCGGCTGATGTCCGACATCGCCGGACTGCGCATCGTCGGCACGGCAAAGGAGAAAGCAGCGATCCTGTCCTTCACGCTCGACGGAGTGCATGCACACGATATCGGCACTATCCTCGACTCGCAGGGTGTGGCTATCCGCGTGGGGCACCATTGCGCAATGCCGGTGATGCAACGCTTCGGAGTTCCGGCAACGGCGCGCGCCTCTTTCGCTCTCTACAACACGCGCGAGGACGTCGACACGCTGGTAGCCGGCGTGCGCGAAGTACGGAGCATTTTTGGCCGATGAGCGTGTCGGCGAGTCCGACTGAGAAGCCACCGATGAACGATCTGCGCGAGCTCTACAGCGAGGTCATCTTCGACCATTACCGTGCGCCGCGAAATCGTCGCGTTCTCGCCGAGGCGAACCGCAAGGCCGAGGGCTACAACCCGCTGTGCGGCGACAAGGTGACGGTCTATCTCGACGTTCAGGAAGGCGTCATCCGCGACGCGAGCTTCGAAGGAGTGGGTTGCGCCATCTCGACCGCTGCGGCCTCACTCATGACCGATGCGCTCAAGGGACGCAAGGTCGGAGAAGTCGAAGCGCTCGCCCGCGATTTTCAGACCATGGCGACCGAGGCAGACGCTTCGCCGCACCCGGAGCTGGGCAAGCTGCAGGTGCTGGCCGGCGTGCGTGAATTTCCCAGCCGCGTGAAATGCGCAACCCTCGCATCGCACACGGTTCTGGCCGCGCTCAAAGGCGAGCGCGAACCCGTATCTACGGAGTGACAGACATGATCGACAAGGTATCGAACATCGCCGATGCGCAAGCTCAGCGCGTACCGGCGGCGCAACTGCGCGACAACGTCATCGCTGCGCTGCGCACCATCTTCGATCCGGAGATCCCCGTCAACATCTACGACCTGGGACTCGTTTACGATCTGAACGTCGACGAGGTGGGCAACGTTGCCATCAGAATGACGCTGACTGCGCCGGCTTGCCCGGTTGCGGAAACCTTCCCTGGAACTGTCGAGTCGCGTCTCTACAGCGTGCCGGGGGTGAACGAGGTTCGCGTCGAGCTGGTTTGGGACCCGCCATGGACTCGCGACAAGCTCTCGGAGGCGGCCAGGCTGCAGCTCGGCTTGCTTTAGAGGTCCGGTTGAATGTCCGACTGGGTCGATGTCGCACCTGCCGCAGATATTGCTCCGGGAGCCTCGCGATCGGTCGAGGTCGACGGGACCATGATCGCCGTGTTCGACGGCGGCATCCTCACTGGCGGGAAGGTGGAGGGCGACCAGGTCGTGTGTCCGCGCCACGGCGCCCATTTCTCGATCCGCACCGCCGAGGTGCTCTCGCCGCCCGCCTACGAGAACGTGGCTACCTTCCCGGTCCGCGTGTCCAACGGCACGGTGCAGGTGCGAGATCCGCGTTGGGATTAGGCCGGCGCACCCCTCTCCCGGCGGGAGAGGGGTTGGGGGTGAGGGCCAGCTCATCCGCATTGCAACCGATGTCACGCAGTTATGAAATGCTCAACAAACATCGCATCGTCCCGGCCCCGGACTCAAGCATTCCGGGGCGGGCTGTGGCCGGGCCCCAAAACATCGCGTCGTCCCGGCGCAGGCCCGGACCCAATTTTAAGAATCGATGGACTCGCGCGATAACGCAGACAACGATCCGC
>VBCY01000161.1 GCA_005882995.1 Betaproteobacteria bacterium | reverse complement strand
CGTGCAACCGTGCAAGCGAGAGCGCAAGTTGAGGCGAGAATCCGAGGAAGGCATTCTCGTTAAGAGAACGCAAACTTGCTGCGGCGTCGTGAGCTGTGAAAGGCGGCTGCTCTTTGGTGCGGCAGTGCTTGTAAGGGGGTTCATGGTGATGACCTTCTGCCCCCGGTTCCCACCAGGGGGTTCTTTTTCTTTTTCGCCCGCAAACGCCGAATGGAAAAGGCGGCGGAGCAACTGCTAGACGACTGCCAGACGTCTCTTATTTCGGTTGGAGCTGCGACACCGACGCTCACGCTTAAGCTTCTCGCATGCAAGCGCATAGGTGCTACCTAAGCGCCACGTAACGCTCTGGAGACGCGCCAGACGAAGCGCACGCAATAATATGCCCGCATGGATCAGTAAAGAAAGTTGCGGCCCGTGTGCGCGCCACGCGACGTCCGCTAGAGCGTATCGCGCGCTTTCCGGAGGGCCGCCCGGCTCGATTTGCCTCGGCGGGAGAAAAAACCGAGCCCCGGAAGCTGTTCGAACGTGATGTCGATGTGGTGACCACCGCGATGCTGGACCATCGAACGGTTAGCCGCACGGTCAGCCGTAGCGACGCTTCGGCAGCCGCAGCAAAGCGCGCCATGATCTGACGCGCCGCCATGCCGTTGACGTAGCCGGTCATTACTTGATTCCCGAAATTTCGGCCAACGCAGCGAAAACTTCCCTTTCGATGATCTCGACCACCTTCAAGCGCGCCTCGGCTGGAACGTCCAGCACGACCCTGGACGGGATCGACAACAGGCGCTGGCGCATATTCGCGATCTGTGCCGTGAGCACCGCCATCGTCTGGTCGCGATCCAGCGATCGGCCCTCCAGCAGCGCAAGCTCGATCTCGGCAGTCCGCGCGCGTGCTCGGTCATGCCGATCACGCCAGGACTTTGCCGGCGGGTCAGCCTGCATCGCCGCCTGAGCAGCCTCACGTACGGCCGCATGGCGCGGATGCCGGGTCCGGCGGTAGTCGATCGTATAGCTCCGGTCGAGGTGGGCCTTGCGCCAGAGCCGCGCGGCTTCGATGCTGTCGTCGGGCATCCCTAAAGCAATGAGACGATCCGATCCATAATAAAAATTTATCAACACGAGTATAACCACCGAATTTTTTCTATTACTAGCGCGTGGTCGGGGCGCCAATGACCCGCTCGGGGGTGGCTTTCCAAGGACCCCCGAACCGCTGCCCCTTTTTTATCCATTGCCCTCAAGTCAGTTTGCCGGACTGCTACTTTCATGCGCGATCTTCTGCCCGAGAAAGTCGAGGGCCACGATATTGCAGTCATGGTGAGCACACCAGACTTGCAAGCCCTTTGGAGTCCAGCCGACCTCAAGGTTCGGCGTGTAGGATTCGGCTCCTGGGTGCTCGTCGAGATACTTGGCGCAGTGGAATACATCTTGATGTGGTTTTGCACGTCGCGCATCGGTGCCGCCTTCGCCGCCTGGTGCCGCTTCCATTCCTTGACGTGCTCGTCGTGAAGTTCGGTTGTCATCGTTCCATTTCCTCGGTTGGGTTTGCCGGCGTCGGCCGCGTGGTGGGCAAGAAGGGAGTCAGGAATCAGGTCGTCGACCGTAAGAGCGCCAAACGATAGGGCACGCTTGATGCGCGCGAGACCTTCAACTTCGACCGCCGTAGGCGCAGCAGTGTCGCTCTGGTCCTCGACGAGTTCGCCGGTGCGGAGGTTCAGCTTTAATAGCATGGTCGTTTCCTTTTCGGTTATGCCGGCTCCGGCCGGCGTCGGTCGGTCAGTGCCCTTGGCTCGCCTCCCGGTAATCGAGCGGCGGCTCGTCTTGAATCGCCCCATGTTCGGCTTCGGCCTCGAGGTCAGTTGCGGTACTTGCGACACTTGGCTACCCGTTTACAGGTTTTTTCTCACGCGCGGGCGCGTAGGAAGAAAAAGGGGAACTTGACTCGCAAGTGTCGCGAGTGTCGCAAAGGCCGATGCCGAGATAGGTCACCGTCTTCGCTTTGTCCTTCCGAAACCCGCGCTCGGTGACGTTGGTTCCGAACGCCGTCATGGTCATCGGATGTTCGCCGCGCTCATCGCTCCACTTTCGATAGTCCGCGAAGGCTGCGCTGGCCTTGACGCGGGCAAAGGGATCGACGATGCAACGCTCGATGATCCATTGCCCGAGGCGATCCATGTCCTCGCGGTAGCTGGCCGTCGCCGCTCGCACCGGCTCGGGACTCTGCAGGCCGTCTTGCTGCCACGCGATGCAGCCCTGTACGGCCCAAGCGAGCAGGCCAGGCAGCTCGGCGGTCAGTTTGGCGAGCAGATCCTTGTCGCGCTCGGCCTCGGGGATCGTGACCGCAAAAGGGATGAGGCGGATACGGCGCCAGATGGCGTTGTCCGTGCCGCGGATCGCGGGCTTGTGATTCGTGGCTAACCACACCTTGAATTGCGGCTGAAACTCGAAGAATTCGCGATGTAAAAAGCGGGCGACGATACGGTCACCGCCGGTCATGGCCTTGACCATCGCTTCGGCAAGCCTCTTGCCATCCTCGGTTTCGATCGCGCTGACGAACCGAGCTCCAGCGAGCCTAGCGACGTCGTTGGGGATTCCGTCGTCGCGTCGAGCGAGCAGCGTCTCCGCGGCGCAGTCGCGGCCGTATTCGCCGGCTAGGGCACGAAACGTTCCAATGAGCGTGGATTTACCATTAAGGCCGCCGCCGTGATTGATGAACAGGCACTGCTCGCGCGTGTCGGCGGTCAAGCTGTAGCCGATCGCGCGTTGCAGGAACGCAATCGTCGGTAGGTCGCCGGCAAAGATACGGTCAAGGAACGCGCTCCACGCTGGCGCCTTCGCGGCCGGGTTGAAGTCGACGGCTACGGCCTTGCTTATGCGCAGCTTCGGGTCCGGCGCGAGTGCTTTGGCAGTGCGCAGATCGATTGCGCCGCCTGGAGTGCCTAGCAACATCGGGTCGGTATCCCACTCCCGCAGTGGCACGGTGAGACCGCGCGTCCTTGCAATCTCAAGCATCGCCCGCAAGCTATTGACGCTCGAGCTGCGCTGCGCGTGAGCGAGTAGCCGTTTCTGGCGAGTGCTGTCGGATTCGCGCGCAAGGTCATCGAACCATGACCGCGCAACCACTTGCGTATTGCGCATCGCCTCGTCATCGTCATCGATCCAACGCTTGCCCGTCCACCGGCGCCATGCGCCGAGCTCCGGGACGTAGGCGATTCGCCCCCAGAAGAAGTTCGCGAAGCGTTCCGCGTTGCCGATGTCGTTGAACTCTGCGTCCGGGTGCAACGCATCTTCGGGGTGTTTGTTTGTTGAAACGGTCGCTCATGCCGCCCTCGGCATTCTCATGCGCAGCGACAGGAGCCACTGCGTAGCCCGCGTGCTCGCTGCGCTCCCGTCGTGTTTATCCGGGTGGACGAGCTGGAGGAGCAGCGGGATCCGATCCGCGAGCTCGTCAACGATCGAATCGTTCGCCGCCTGCGCTGCGCGCCAGCACTCGAAGCAGGAATGAAAATGTTCGCGCCTCGGAACGAACTCGCGCCCACAGCTCCGACATGGACGGGGAGCGGCGGTCATAGGCGCGCCTTGCCGCGGCGCCGCCGCACGCGCTCCAGATCATCAAGCAATTCTGCTGCGTGCCAGCCTCCAGGAGGAGGTTGCCAGCGCGACGCAGGCGCGGTAGGCTTCCAGGTGCTTGTAGTTGCTTCACCGAAACCGCCGGGGCCGCTCCCGGCGTTTCGTTTTCTGCGCGGGCTCATTACGCGGCCTCCGCGCCTTCGTGGATCTTCCGTCGCTCGCGCTCAAGCTCGGCCTCGAGCTCGCGGATCCGCCTGCGCTTCTCGTGCGCTGCTTTCTGCGCCTCGAGCGCGCGTTCGGGCTTTGGCCCAATGACGGCCGCCGGCCGCGTGTTGATGTAGTTTTGAAGATCGGAGAGTTTGAACGCGAAGCGGCCGGGGCCGATCGCTACAGGTTTCGGAAATTCGCGGTCTTGCCGCTCGCGCCGCCAGCCAGTCGTGTTCGACAGGCCGAGCATCTTGTAGCCCCGACGCCGCGGTATCAATTGCTCGATTTTTTCCATCGCTAGCCGCTCCGTGTGAAAACGTTGCAGCGACTAGCATTGCGCATCGTGTGGCGAAAAAGTTATCCGATATTTGTCCCTTCGCGTTTTTTGGCATCGGTCAGGAGCTTCGCGACGGTGGATGGCGCGATCCGTTGCACTTCCGCGAATAAGGCGACCCCGAATCTCACCGGAGGCGTCGCGTAGTCGATCGCAGGATTCACGCTCGCCGAGTACCCAGCGCCGCCGAGCGCGCGCCATAGGTGAAGCACGTTGTCGACAACGATTGCCTGCCACGCGCGAGCATGGCGTGGTCCCCGTCCCAGGATCGGGAAGTGCGCCAACGCCTCGGCAGCCGAGGCTTGGATCGTCGCCGCACCATGAATAAACTTGCCGTCCCGAAGGTACGAGCGCGTCGTTACGTCACACGCGGCCTCGGCGGCCGCCGCAGCAGCGTCGGACATTTTGGCGATCGCCCCAAGCGTTGTCTTAATATCCTCTGTGCTGGCGCTCTCCAACGACTTGCTCCGCCAGAATCGCGCGCTTTCGATGATGCGGGCGACGCGCTCCCGTTCGCTGCGAGTCAGTTTGCGCTGCAGCGCAAGCTCCAGCTCCTTCCACGTCGCGGGCCGCAACTCTGGCAGCTCAAACCAGAACACGCGGGACTGCGGATGGAGATAGGTGCGCCTACGCGCCACGGTCGCGGCGCTCTATGGTCGCGCGGTCGCGCCGCGCTTGAGTGAACGCACCTTAGCGCCGGCCTTCAATCCGTCGAGAAAATCCGCCCAATGCTGCAGCATCTTCCGCCGCTCGGGCAGCAAGGGGGAGCGTTGATAAGCGGCCTTGACCTTGTTGCGCTCCGTATGCGCGAGCGCACGCTCGATCAATTCCGGCCGGAAACCCTGCTCGCTCAGAATCGTTGCGGCGGTAGCCCGGAAACCGTGCCCGGTCGCGCGCGAGTGATACCCCATGCGATACAGCGCATAGAGGATTGTGTTTTCGCTCATCGGCTTTTCGTGGTCGTGCGAATTGACGAACAAGCGCACGCTGCGGCCGTTGATCTGGCGCAATTCCTTCAACACTTGGAGCGCTTGCCGCGACAACGGAACGACGTGTTCCTCGCCCGCCTTCATCTTGTCGGCCGGTATCCGCCACTCGCCTTTGTCGGTGTCGAATTGCGACCATTCGGCGCCGCGCAGCTCGCCGGTGCGAACGCAGGTCAACAGCAAGAGCCTTAATGCGAGCGGCGTTTGCGGGTGGCCGTCGTAGACGTCGAGTTTTTTCAGGAAGTCCGGTAACTCGCCCTCTTTGAGTGCCGCAAGGTGGCGCACCTTCGGCGCCCCCTTGAGTGCGCCTTTCAGATCCGCAGCGGGGTCGCGGTCGGCGCGGCCGGTGGCAATCGCATAACGGAAAATCTGCCCACACACGCTGCGCGCGCGCCGCGCGAGCTCGTGCGCGCCGCGGTGTTCGACGGTGCGCAGCGCGGCCAGGATTTGAGGCGAGGTGATTTCGGCAATCGGAAGCTTGCCCAGATGCGGGAACACGTTGGCCTCGAGGCGATGCAGCACGTCGTGTGCATGGTGTTTGCTCCACGCTTTCGCCATGCCGGCGTGCCACTCGCGGGCGATCGCCTCGAATGCGGTATCGCTGGCGAGCTTCGCAACAAGTTTTGCTTTCTGCCGCGTTGCATTGGGGTCGCTGCCCTTCTCCAGAAGCTTGCGCGCAGCGTCGCGTTTGCCGCGGGCCTCGGCGAGCGTTGTTTCGGGATAGACGCCGCAGGCGAGCAGCTTTTCGCGGCCGGCAAAGCGGTATTTGAGCCGCCAGTAACGCGCGCCGCTCGGTTTGACCAGAAGGTACAGCCCCTTCTCATCGGCGAGCTTGTAGGGCTTGTCTTGCGCTTTCGCCTGGCGCAGCGCGACATGAGTAAGCATCGCAGGTACCCCCGTGTTGGGAAATCGGTACCCCGAAGGGTACCCCCTAATGGTACGTGCTGCAATGAAACGGGGTGAAACGCCCGGAAGCCGCTCTAGGCTTTGGTTTCCGGGCCATGAGGAGGTTTCGAGGCGCGATTTGCAATGCCTTGAAACCTTGAACTGGCGGAGTGGACGGGACTCGAACCCGCGACCCCCGGCGTGACAGGCCGGTATTCTAACCAACTGAACTACCACTCCAGGAAGTGCGACCGCGCCATATTTTCCGGTTGGTGGGTGCTGAGAGGTTCGAACTCCCGACATTCGCCTTGTAAGGGCGACGCTCTACCAACTGAGCTAAGCACCCGCATCGCCGCCGCTCGAAGCCCGGGCTCGCGACGGCTTCACCGGCGGATTGCTAAACCCTCTAGTCTACCGAATCCTTGAGCGCTTTTCCAGCGCGAAACTTCGGGACCTTGGCCGCCTTGATCTTGATCGGCGCGCCGGTGCGGGGATTGCGGCCCTGGCGGGCAGTGCGCTTTCCGACGAAGAACGATCCGAAACCGACGAGGGTCACGATCTCTCCTTTTTTGAGCGAGCCCTTGATCGAATTCACGGTCGCGTCCAGCGCACGCCCCGCTGCAGCCTTGGAGATGTCCGCGTGCTTGGCGATCGCTTCGATCAGTTCCGATTTATTCACGGATGTCCCCCTTTCGGATGCCGGGCCGAGATGGCGAAGCTCAACTCAATATTTCCGGAGGCTCTTTATAGAATCGCGAAATCCCGATGTCAAGCACGTCGCAGAAAAGCGCCGCACAAAAGTTTTCGCGCGATGGGTTTGCCATCGCGCGAAAGATGAGAAGGTCTCGCCGCTTTAGTGTTTGATGACCACGGTGGGCTCCTCGTCGGCAGGTACCGCCGGAACCGCCGCTGGCTCGGCGGACGGCTTGTCTACCACCGGCATCGGCTGACGCTCCAGCGAGTATGTTAGTACCTGTTCGATCCAGCGCACCGGATGAATTTCAAGGCGATTCTTGATCTCGTCGGGAATCTCCACCAAATCCTTGACGTTCTCTTCAGGGATCAGGACTTGACGAATTCCGCCTCGTCCCGCGGCGAGCAACTTCTCTTTGAGACCTCCGATCGGGAGCACTTCGCCGCGCAGCGTGATTTCTCCAGTCATCGCGACATCGGCGCGCACCGGAATGCCGGTGAGAATGGAGACCATAGCCGTGCAGATCGCGGTGCCCGCACTCGGTCCGTCCTTGGGAGTCGCGCCCTCGGGAAGGTGAATGTGCAGATCTGTCTTCTGATAAAAATCGCTCGCCACTCCGAGTTGCTTGGAGCGATGGCGCACCACCGAGAGCGCTGCCTGGATCGACTCGTTCATGACGTCGCCCAGCTTGCCCGTGGTCGTGGTCTTGCCCTTGCCCGGAAGCGCCACCGCCTCGATGGTGAGCAGATCGCCACCGACTTCGGTCCAGGCGAGGCCGGTAACCTGGCCGATCTGATTCTTCTTCTCGGCGATGCCGTATGTGAAGCGACGCACGCCGAGATACTTGTCCAGATTCTTGGCATTGACTTCGACGGGGCGCTTCGCTTCGCGTGGTTTGCCCTCGCTCGCCTTGAGCAGCAGGCCCTTGACGCATTTGCGGCAGATCTTCGAAATGTCGCGCTCGAGTGCGCGCACGCCTGCTTCTCGGGTGTAATAGCGGGTGATGTCGCGCAACGCCGATTCGGCAATGTGTAGCTCGTGTTCCTTGAGCCCGTTGTGCTTCATCTGCTTCGGGACAAGGTACTGCTTGGCAATTGCGATCTTCTCGTCTTCGGTGTAGCCGGAAAGACGGATGACTTCCATCCGGTCGAGAAGCGGCGCCGGGATGTTCAGCGTGTTCGCCGTGGCTACGAACATCACGTCCGAGAGATCGTATTCGACTTCGACGTAGTGGTCGACAAAGGTGTTGTTCTGCTCGGGATCGAGCACTTCCAGCAGCGCGGATGAAGGGTCGCCGCGAAAGTCCATGCCCATCTTGTCGACTTCATCGAGCAGGAACAATGGATTGCGCACGCCGACTTTTGTCATGTTCTGCAGAATCTTGCCGGGCATCGAACCGATGTAGGTGCGGCGATGGCCGCGTATCTCAGCTTCGTCACGCACGCCGCCCAGACTCATGCGCACGAACTTGCGGTTGGTCGCGCGAGCGATCGACTGTCCGAGCGAGGTCTTGCCTACGCCAGGCGCACCAACGAGGCACAGAATCGGTGCCTTCAAACGATCGACTCGCTGCTGCACGGCCAGATACTCGACGATGCGCTCCTTGACCTTCTCCAGCCCATAGTGGTCCGCGTCCAGCACTTTGACCGCGTTGGCGAGATCCTTGTTG
>VBCY01000160.1 GCA_005882995.1 Betaproteobacteria bacterium | reverse complement strand
ATTCTTTGCCTACCATGCGGTGCCCACGAACTCCCGGGCACTCATGGCTTTCCGCCACCACGTTTCGGTTCTTTGGAAGCGCACGCTGTCGCGGCGTAGCCAGAAGGCCAACCCTGACGTGGGAGCGGATGCTGCGACTCGTCAACGCTTGGCTACCACCGCCGCGCATCCTTCACCCTTGGCCCACGCAGCGCTTCGACGTCAAACACCCGAGGTGGGAGCCGAGTGCGTGAATGGCGCTTGCTCGGATCTGTGCGGGGGGTGCGCAGCAATGCGCATTCCTACCGCCAACAGCATTGGCCAACTGCCGACGGTCGGCGGCGTCGCCAAAATTTACCGGAAGCGGTCACTCGCAGCTGCTCCAAACCAAGTCCCGACGAGTGCCATCGTTTCCTCTCGGATCGCAAGCGTGCATGATCCGGCGAAAATCCTGGCTGTTAGGGACTGACAGAACTTCCTGGCTGTTAGGGACTGACAGAACTTACTCGTATACTTCTTTTGTCAACCCGTGGAAGGATCCAAGCAGGCTACACCGAGAACGGCGAGGGAGTCTATTGCCTCCGATCGCGGCTGGGGAGCCGCGCGAGGCGAGTTTCCCCGAGTAATTCCGCCGAGCGACGGTCGCAGGCGGCGCATCTATTAGCCAATCAGTTCCGCCAATTCCGCGCGAGCGATGTGATGTAGCGCCGCTCTTGTATGACGGCTTTCGGCACCGGCAGACGAGTTTCCGATGCGGGCGACAGCGACTCCCTAGCCTTGACTCGGCGAAGCGAGCAGCGTAGGTTTTCGCGGGCCCGGAGAGCTCGCTCAAAGGACACTAAAGTGACAGGCAATTTCTTTGATGGCGCGATACGCTACGCCGCAGTCGTCATAATCGGCATCGCCTTCCACGCTGACGCATGGGCTACGGAGGCTCCTTCTGCTAAGGCCTGGGATGCATACACCAGCGATTTTATCGAGGCGACGTTCAAGGCGCGACCACACTTTGCGGTATGGGCGGGCCGACACGAATTCGACGGCAAACTTCCGGATTGGACGGCAGCGGGTATCAAGAAGGAGATCGACCGCCTTCACGAGGCGCGCAAGCGCGCGACTGCGTTCAGAGATGGTACGCTAAGCGATAAACACGCGACTTGTTCTGGTTGGAAACGGCCGAATGGCCATCTCGCAGTCCCACCTTTTACAGTTGGGGGCTCGACCCCCAGGTGTACATCACGCGTGAATACGCACCGCTGGCGCAGCGCCTGCGGGCCTACATTGCGTACGCGAAAGCGGTCCCCCGAGCCGTCGAGCAGATTCGTGCCAACCTGCGCACGCCACTCCCGCGCAGCTACGTTCGCATCGGCCATATCAGCGCGGGTGGTCTCGCCTCGCTTTACGAGAAAGACGTTCCCGCCATATTTGCGTCGGTGGACGATCCTCAGTTGCAAGCGAAGTTTCGCGCTGCCAACGACGGCGCGATCAAGGCGATGAAGGCGCTCGATACATGGTTCACGCAGCAGGAGGCCGACGCGACCGAGGACTTCGCTTTAGGACCCGAAAGGTTCGCTGCCATGCTGCGTGCCACGGAGCATATCGACGTACCACTTTCGCGCTTGAAAGAAATCGCGGAACGCGACCTGGAGCGTAATCTCGCCGCCATGCGAGAAGCGTGCAATGCACTTGTACCGGGTCGGTCGATCGAAGCGTGTGTGGCGAGCGTAAAGGCGAACAAGATGTCCAGCAGCCCAGTCGAGGGTGCGGCGAAGCAGCTCGGCGAACTACGCTCCTTTGTCGTAGAGAAGAAGCTCGTCAGCATTCCCGGGCAAGAGCAGGCACGCGTTGCCGAATCGCTACCCTACGAGCGCTGGAATCTGGCATACATCCGCATTCCAGGACCGTTTGAAAGAAACTTGCCGTCTACCTATTACATCTCGCCACCCGATCCGAAGTGGAGCAAAGGGGAGCAGGAAGCCTACATTCCAGGCAAGAATGATCTGCTGTTCATCTCGGCACACGAAGTGTGGCCTGGCCACTTCCTGCAGTTCCAGCATTCGAATCGATCAGCGTCGACCGTGGGGCGATTGTTCGTCAGCTACACTTTCAGCGAAGGATGGGCTCACTACGCGGAAGAGCTCATGTGGGAAGCGGGACTCGGCGCCGGCGATCCGGCAGTACACGTCGGGGAGCTCAACAATGCTCTGCTGCGCAATGTGCGCCTCGTTTCGGCCATCGGCTTGCACACAGGGGCCATGAGCGTCACCGAATCGGAAACGATGTTCCGCGAAAAAGCCTTTCAAGATCCCGGCAACGCGCGCCAGCAAGCCGACCGAGGTACGTTCGATCCGGGCTACGGTGCTTACACGCTAGGCAAGCTGATGATCCGAAAGCTGCGCGATGATTGGACTGCATCCCGTGGTGGGCGGGAAGCATGGCAAGCTTTCCATGATCAGCTGCTCAGCTATGGCTCTCCCCCCGTGTTGTTGATCCGCAACGCGATGCTGGGGCCTGAATCGGGACCACCGCTTTGATGTTCTCATCTAGCTAGCGCGCGTGTGTCGTCATGCGT
>VBCY01000159.1:20135-27098 GCA_005882995.1 Betaproteobacteria bacterium | reverse complement strand
GATGAACTGGGATCGCTTGGAAGGCAACTGGAAGCAGTTCAGCGGGAAGGTGAAGCAGCAGTGGGGCAAGCTGACGGATGATCAGCTTACGGCAATCAACGGACGTCGCGATCAGCTTGTCGGAAAGATCCAGGAAGCTTACGGCATCGGCCGTGATGAAGCGGATCGACAAGTCAAGGACTGGGAAAAGCTCAACCAATAGTGCTGCAAGCTCGCCGGAAGAAAAATCCAGCGGCTAATGACGGGACCCCACGTCGGTGCACCGGTGATCGAGGTCACCGACGTGGTTTAAGGCTAGCCTCCAGACCGACCTAACAGACCAAGAGCGGCCATTTAGGCAGGTCGTCGCCGCGCGATAGCGCTAGCGCGTTACGCTGGGAGCCTGCGGTCCAAAGCGCCTCCGTCGCATGCGCGACAGTAAGCCCGACAGGCACCAGAGCCACATCCTTTCCATCACGCGACAAGAGTCCATCGTCGCTTGACAACCGCATCAAGGGTCATGGCGACGCGCCTGCCCTATAAAGACGGCGTGGCACTCATCAAATGGGTTCGTCCGCGGGGTTTGCCCCGGCTACCGTCACCTGAGGTTGCATTTCTTGATTTTCGGCGTACCCTAATTTCGCCCTGGGCCGCGAGCGAAAACCCCAGCATGCATGGCTGAGCGGCGAATGACCGACTTCCTTCGAACTGATATCCATGGCTTCTGCGCCGTGCCCATTCTGTGAGCATAGCAACACCGTAGGCGCCAAGTTCTGCAACGACTGTGGGACGCCGCTGCATCCGGAGGCGTGCAGCCAATGCGGGGCTGTGAGTCATCGCGCATCAAAGCATTGCACGCGCTGTGGAGCGGAATTGCCTGCGCCGCCCGCTACGCGCGAACCCACGCCGGAGTGGATCGGCATTGACCCTGCGGGTGCAGTTCTACCATCGAGCGAGTTCAGCTTCGTATCCCCGCCTTTAGCCTTGCCGGAATCGGCGCAGCAACATCTCGACGCCCTTCCGCGCCCAATGGGCCATGAAATCGCAGGCAGTCAGGACCGCCGCGCAAAGTCTCTTGAAATTGATCCTCGCTCTCCGGTCGGGCAGCTGACGCCTCACTCTTCGGAGACGCAGGATACCGCCCGAATGGGGCCTCTGCCTGAGGTGGCACCTCCAGCGGCATCGTATCGAAAGCCCCGCGCAGCCCTATACACGGTAATGTTGGTAGCGGCGGTCGTATTGGGTTATTACGCTTATTTCGAACCGACGCAACTTAAGCAGTGGCTTGTAGCGCCTCCTCGAGACTCAGATGTGCCAGTGATAAACGATTCGAGTCGCGTTCCCTCTCCCACCTCTCCTGCAAAGATCAGGGCTGCTCCGTCGTCGCCGTCGTCCGATCCGGACGCCGGCGCAGGCAGCGTTACATCCGCCGGGTCGACCGCGGTCACGGTGGGCGCCGAATCCGCTGACAAAGTGATTGCCTCGCCACGCGCTCGGAATCCGGCAGCTTTCAGATCAGATCGCGACACCGACGAAATATCGACCTCACCAGTAGCTCGCAGCGCGCTGCCCGAGGGAGCCTCGTTGAAGGGCGGCATCTCAGCGGACGCGGCGCCGGAGGCAACCCGGTCGGACGCTGCCCGCCTAAAAGCACCGCAGACGCAGCCGAGTCGAGCAGTTCCGAGGTCGGCCGCTGGCGTCGAGGCTACGTGGGATCGACCGCGAGCGACCGCTGGGCGCGCCGACACTCCGTCCGAGACGCCGCGAGTAAGTGTGTGCACGGAAGGGGTTGCCGCTCTCGGATTCTGCAGCCTGCGCACTCAACGAGAAAACAACTAATATGAAGAGAAGCCTCGGCATCGGCCTAACTGCCGCAGCGATCTCGTTCCACGCCGCCATGGCATGGTCCGCGGTCGAGTACAAGATCGTCACGGCTTCGGCGCGTGGAACCTATATCGTAATCGGCCGAGATATTGCCTCTTTCGTAGCTCCCCAGGCCGACATCGATCTTGAAGCCCTGCCATCTGCGGGCTCCGCAGAAAATGTCCGGCGCCTGCGCTACGAACCGGGAGTGAAGTTGGCGATCGTTCAGTCAGATGTCTTCCAGGCCTTCCTCGATCAGGCCGCTGCCGGAAACGTCGAGGCCGGAACTATGATCCGGCCTCTCCGCGTGATCATGCCGCTTTACAACGAGGAGATTTACTTTATCGTGCGAGCCGACGCGGAAATGAACTATGTCCATGAGATCAGAGGTGCCAGGATCAACGCTGGTCAACTCGGCAGTGGAACGGCGTTGACAACCGCAACGCTCTACCGGTTGATGTTTAATGAAGCGATCGCCGACGCGAAAGCGAGCTTCTTTTCTAACGAGGACGCGCTAGTCAAGCTGATCACCGACAAGTCCGTCGATGTGGTCGCGGTTATTGCCGGGCAGCCCGCCAAGCTGCTCGCCGACATGAAACCGG
This sequence comes from Betaproteobacteria bacterium, assembly GCA_005882995.1. Taxonomy (GTDB): domain Bacteria; phylum Pseudomonadota; class Gammaproteobacteria; order Burkholderiales; family Casimicrobiaceae; genus PALSA-1003. Next base: position 24,654 of record VBCY01000159.1, on the reverse strand, counting down.
AGGTCCGGCAATTTATAAAATTGCTCAGGTTCGATCCTGAGCAGACAGCGAGCAAGTCAGCGCTCAAAACGTACTTTCCCGCAACAGTGCTTGCCAGCAATTACCCCAACTTGTTAACGGAGGACGTGCCGTCCTTGGCGGTTAAAGCGTTCCTAGTGACGTACGACTACAATCTTAAGCAGACCAGAGATAGTCTGGCGCGGTTCGCACGCTCGCTGTGCGAGAACTTCCCCGCGCTCCAAGAAAAAGGACACCCGAAATGGCGCGAGATGGAGGTAGCGCTGCCCAGCCTGGGTCAGGGATGGTCATATTATCCGCCGACGACCAAGGAGCTACGCAGTTGCATCGCCGCGAAAGCGGCTTCAAAAGTGCCGCCTGCAAAGGCGTGCACGCAACAGGAGCGAATACTAGGACTGTGTGGATAGACTTCCATAGCGATTTATGGCGGAGATGGAGCACACCTCCCAGCCACGATAGGTGACGCAACTCGCTCAAGACTGCAGACGCAGCTATTGATAATCAATACCGATATATTTCCGGCGCGAAGACCGGGCGGAGTGCTCGAGACCTTCTGGTGCCCGGGGCCGGACTCGAACCGGCACACCTCGCGGCGGGGGATTTTGAGTCCCCTGCGTCTACCAATTTCGCCACCCGGGCAGGACGCTCTGTTCGCTCGTGTATTGTATCGCAGCATCGGGCGCTCCAGGCGCCTGGACAGAGCGTTCTCTATTCGATGGCGGATCGCGTCTATCGTCTTTCCGATTTCGATTTCGAGTTGCCGTCAGAACTCATCGCGCAGCGACCTGCACCTGCAAGGTCGGCGAGTCGACTGCTGCGCGTCGCCGGAAGCGCGCTCGAGGATCTCGATTTTGTAGCGTTGCCTGATCTGTTCGCAGCTGGCGATGTGCTGGTGATGAACGATACGCGCGTTATTCGGTCGAGGCTCCTTGGACGAAAACCGAGCGGCGGCCGGGTCGAGCTCCTTCTCGAACGCATTTTGTCGGTTGATGAAGCGTGGATGCAGCTCCGTGCCAGCCATCCACCGCGGGTTGGTGGGCGAATCGAGTTGTCTCACGCAATCGCAACCGTGCTCGAGCGCGATGGGCGTTTTTTTCGCCTTCGCTTCGACGCTGGCATGTCACTCACCGACTATCTGGAGCGGTTCGGCGAAGTGCCGCTGCCGCCGTACATCTCGCGTCGGGCCGACTCAAACGACGCAGATCGCTACCAGACGATCTACGCTCGCGAGCCGGGCGCAGTCGCGGCTCCCACCGCAGGTCTTCACTTCGATCAGCCACTGCTCGATCGGATCAGGGAGCGGGGAGTCGCGGTCTGCTATCTGACTTTGCATGTCGGAGCGGGCACCTTCCTCCCGGTGGAGAACGAGGAGCTCTCGCAGCATCGGATGCACAACGAGCGATTCGTCATTCCCGAATCGACGGCTCAGGCGATCGAGACAGCTCGCGCCGCGAATCGAAGCATCATTGCAGTCGGGACGACCGCGCTGCGGGCGCTCGAGTCGGCGGCGCGTGAAGATGGCGCCGTCACGGCACTCGCAGGCGAGACCGACTTGTTCATCACGCCGGGTTACCGCTTCCGGGTAGTGGATCGCCTTCTCACCAACTTCCATTTGCCGCGCTCCACGCTGCTCATGCTGGTGTCGGCGTTCGCGGGTTACGACGCGATCCGTGCGGCGTACGCGCACGCGATACGCGAGCGCTATCGCTTTTTCAGCTATGGCGACGCCATGCTGCTTGAGCATCAAGCCGACGCGTAGGCCGCTGCTACAATCCGCGCGATGGAATTTTCCGTCATCGCGCAGAGTGGTGCCGCACGCTGCGGCCGGCTCACCTTGGCCCACGGTGTCGTTGAAACACCGGTATTCATGCCAGTTGGCACCTACGGCGCAGTCAAGGCGATGGCTCCAATGGAGCTCTCCGGCCTCGGAGCGCAGATCGTGCTCGGCAATGCATTTCACCTGTGGTTGCGTCCAGGCATCGAGGTCATCGCGCTGCATGCCGGATTGCATGGTTTCATCGGCTGGCCGGGTCCGATTCTCACCGATTCCGGCGGCTTTCAGGTATTCAGCCTCGGGCCGTTGCGTCAGGTGCGCGAAGAAGGGGTGAGCTTCGCGTCTCCGATCAACGGCGATCGCTTGATGCTGACGCCGGAGATTTCGCTGCACATCCAACGAACGCTGGACGCCGACATCGCCATGGTTTTCGACGAATGCACGCCCTGGCCGGCGACGCGCGATCAAGCCGGATCGTCAATGCAGTTGAGCTTGCGCTGGGCAGCCCGATCCAAGGCCGCGCACGAAGGCAATCGCAACGCGCTGTTCGGCATCGTGCAGGGCGGAATGTTCGAGGATTTGCGCGACGAATCACTCGCTGCGCTCACCGCAATCGGCTTCGACGGATACGCGATCGGCGGACTCTCGGTGGGCGAGCCTAAGGAGTCCATGCGCCGCATCCAGGCGCACGTCGTGCCACGACTGCCGGCCGAGCGTCCGCGCTATCTGATGGGCGTCGGTACCCCGGAGGACATCGTAGCGGCAGTCGCCGAGGGCGTCGACATGTTCGATTGCGTGTTGCCAACGCGCAACGCGCGCAACGGCTGGCTGTTCACGCGGCACGGCGACATCAAGATCCGCAACGCGCGCTATCGCACCGATCTTCGACCGCTCGATGAGGGCTGCGCTTGCCTCACATGCCGCAACTTCAGCCGCGCCTATCTGCACCATCTTCAGCGAGTCAACGAAATTCTGGGGGCGCGCCTGAACACCATCCACAACCTTCACTACTACCTGAGCCTGCTTGGCGAGCTGCGCGACGCGATTGCGACCGACACGTTGGAGCCTTGGATGGAGCGCTTCGAATCGGGCCGAACGGCCATGGTAGAATGACCGGTTGGTTGCGGCTGTCGCGTATCTCCGCCGCCGCGCGCTCCCGTCACGCGCCGCCGACCCGCCGCTAGGAGGATTCACCCGTGTTGATCAGCCCCGCATTCGCGCAGGCCACCAGCTCATCACCAGGCAGCGACCTGATGGCCTTTCTGCCGATGGTCGCCATCTTCGTGGTTTTTTACTTTCTGTTGATCCGTCCACAGCAAAAACGGTCGAAGGAAACCAAGGCGATGCTCTCCTCCCTGCAGAAGGGCGACGAAGTGGTGACCGCGGGTGGAATCGTCGGAAGGGTCACCAAGCTCACCGACGCATACGCAACCGTGGAAGTCGCGACCAATGTCGAGATGACGGTACAGAGAAGCGCGATCTCGCTGATGCTGCCCAAGGGCACCATCAAGACGCTTTGAAGAGATGGTCAGCCACCGCACTGTCATGAGAAAAGCCCGAGGATGAATCGCTATCCGTTCTGGAAGTACGCGCTGATTGCGGTGGCGATGGTGGTCGGCGTTCTGTACACGTTGCCAAACTTTTTCCCTGAAGTGCCGGCAGTCCAGGTGTCGACCAGCAAGGCCGGCGTGAAAGTCGATACTTCTACCTTGTCCGCCGTGGAGGAAGCTCTGAAGGCAGCCAACATCGCCTACCGCGGCGCGACGCTGGATGTTACCGGCGTCAAGGTGCGCTTCACCGACCCGGACACCCAGCTTCACGCAAAGGATGCGCTTCAGCAGAAGCTCGGAGATAACTACATCGTTGCGCTCAACCTTTTGTCGAGCTCGCCGCGCTGGCTCGCCTCTCTGGGCGCGCTGCCGATGTATCTCGGGCTCGACCTGCGCGGAGGCGTGTACTTCCTGCTGCAGGTGGACATGAAGGCAGCGCTCGACAAGGCTGCGGACCGCTATCTCACCGATATCCGGTCGTTGTTGCGGGAGAAAAAGATCCAGTACGCCGGCATTGCCAAGGAAGGGCAGAGCGTCGCCGTGCGCTTTCGCGATGGGGCCGAGCGGGAACGCGCCCGGCAGGAGATCGCCGGCTCGTTTCCCGATCTCGCCATCGGCGACAGCGGCGTAGGCGACCAATTCAAGCTCAGCATGAGCCTCAAGCCGGAAGCGCAGAAACGCATTCAAGATGGGGCGGTGCAGCAGAACATCACCATCCTGCGCAATCGCGTCAACGAGCTGGGAGTCGCCGAGCCGATCGTTCAGCAGCAGGGGGGCGATCGGGTCGTCGTCCAGCTTCCTGGCGTGCAGGATACTGCGCGCGCCAAGGATATTCTGGGACGCACCGCGTCGCTGGAAATTCGCATGGTCAACGACGAGCCTGGAGCGCTCGAGCAGGCGATGTCGGGCCAGGTGCCGCTCGGCAGCGATCTCTTCACCGAGCGCAGCGGTGCTCCGGTGCTGGTGAAGCGGCAGGTGGTGCTGACCGGGGACCGAATCAACGACGCTCAGCCCGGATTCGACGGCCGCACGAATGAGCCGGCGGTCCATATCAACCTCGACGGCACAGGCGCGCGCATCTTCAAGGAGCTTACTCGCGAGAACGTCGGCAAGCGCATGGCGATCGTTCTGGTCGAGAAAGGCAAGGCGGAGGTGATCACCGCTCCGGTGATTCGCG
>VBCY01000159.1:0-20075 GCA_005882995.1 Betaproteobacteria bacterium | reverse complement strand
GCGCCAAGGATATTCTGGGACGCACCGCGTCGCTGGAAATTCGCATGGTCAACGACGAGCCTGGAGCGCTCGAGCAGGCGATGTCGGGCCAGGTGCCGCTTGGCAGCGATCTGTTCACCGAGCGCAGCGGTGCTCCGGTGCTGGTGAAGCGGCAGGTGGTGCTGACCGGGGACCGTATCAACGATGCTCAGCCCGGATTCGACGGCCGCACGAATGAGCCGGCGGTCCATATCAATCTCGACGGCACAGGCGCGCGCATCTTCAAGGAGCTTACTCGCGAGAACGTCGGCAAGCGCATGGCGATCGTTCTGGTCGAGAAAGGCAAGGCGGAGGTGATCACCGCTCCGGTGATTCGCGAGGAGATCGGCGGCGGGCGAGTGCAGATCAGCGGCCGAATGAGCACGCGGGAGGCTAACGATATCGCACTGTTGATGCGCGCCGGTGCGCTGGCGGCTCCGATGGAAATCGTCGAGGAGCGCACGGTCGGCCCATCGCTCGGCAAGGAGAACATCGACAAGGGCTTCGATTCGGTCATGTACGGCGCGATCGTCCTGGCTGTCTTCATCTGCGTGTACTACGCGCTGATGGGAGTGATATCGACCATCTCGCTGGCCGTCAACCTGCTGCTGCTGGTGGCGATCCTGTCGATGCTACAGGCGACGCTCACTCTGCCCGGCATCGCCGCCATCGCGCTCACGCTGGGCATGGCGATCGACGCCAATGTGCTTATCAACGAGCGTATCCGGGAGGAATTGCGCTGGGGTGACACGCCGCACGCGGCGATCCAGGCAGGCTACGAGCGCGCCTGGAACACCATTCTCGATTCGAATGTAACCACGCTCATCGCCGGAATCGCGCTGCTCATCTTCGGGACCGGGCCCGTGCGCGGCTTTGCCGTGGTCCACTGTCTTGGCATTCTCACATCGATGTTCAGCGCGGTCTTCGTCTCGCGCGGCTTGGTGGCGATCATCTACGGTGGAAGGAAGAAGCTCGAAAAGATCTCCATCGGGCAGGTTTGGAAGCCGACCGCGGAGGCGGCATAGCCATGGAATTCTTCCGGATACACCGCGTCATCCCGTTCATGAAGCACGCGATCGTGTTCAACATCATCTCGTTGATTACCTTTCTGCTGGCAGTGATCTTCCTGGCGGTCCGCGGCCTGAATCTCGGCGTCGATTTCAGGGGCGGAACTGTGATCGAAATCGCCTATGCTCATTCCGCTGACCTGGGCGGCATCCGCACCGCCATCGACAAGATGAACCTAGGCGAGTTCGCGGTGCAGAGCTTCGGTAGCGCCAACAGTGCGCTGATCCGGCTGCCGCTGAAAGAAGGAGTCTCGAGCGCGCAGCTATCCGAGCGCGTCATGACGGCGCTTCGGGCTGACGACCCCAGCGCGACCCAGCAGAGAGTGGAGTTCGTGGGCCCGCAGGTGGGCAAGGAGCTCTACGAGAACGGCGCGCTCGCGCTGCTGCTGGTGAGTATCGGTATCGTCGCCTACCTTGCGCTGCGCTTCGAATGGCGCTTCGCGGTTTCCGCCATCGCCGCCAACCTCCACGACGTAGTCATCATTCTTGGCTTTTTCGCGCTGTTCCAGTGGGAATTCTCTCTGCCCGTGCTGGCGGCGGTGCTCGCAGTGCTCGGTTATTCGGTGAACGAGTCGGTGGTCATCGCCGATCGGATTCGGGAAAACTTCCGCAAGATGCGCAAGGCAAGTGTTCCCGATGTCATCAACAGCGCGATCACCAGTACCTTGTCGCGGACCATCATCACTCACGGCTGCACGCTGATGATGGTGCTGTCGATTCTGTTCTTCGGCGGTGAGACGCTGCACTATTTTGCTTTGGCGCTCGCCATCGGAATCTGCTTCGGTATCTACTCCTCGGCGCTGGTCATGGCCGCGCTCGTCATGTGGCTTGGCGTTTCCCGTGAGGATCTGGTCAAGCCAGAAAAGCGCGCTGGTGCCGGGATCGAAAAGATCCTTCCCTGACTCGAGGTGGCTCGGTCCTGGTTTCGCCGCGCTGTCGGCGGCGCGAGCGAAGGTTCCATCGGGCTCGCGTTGTTCGATGATCACGACGCTCCTGTATTCGATTTTCGCGCTTGACCAGACGCTCTCGGCGCTCGCCGCGCAGCACGCGGCACTGATGTTCGCCGCTCTGTTCGTGGTCATTTTCGCGGAGACGGGACTGGTCGTCTTTCCGCTGCTACCGGGCGACTCGCTGCTCTTTCTCTCTGGCACCGTTGTCGCCGCGAGCGGCATCGATGTGCATCTCCTGGTGCTCACGTTGTTCGCCGCTGCGGTCCTCGGCGACTCGGTCAACTACAGCGTCGGACGCTTTATTGGACCCAAGGCATTCCATCGTCCTCAGGAGACGCGTCTCGGACGCTGGCTCAAGCCTCAATACCTCGAGCGTACGCATCGCTTCTACGAGAAGTATGGGGGCTTCACCATCATCATCGGCCGCTTCGTGCCGATCGTGCGCACCTTCGCTCCCTTTTTAGCAGGCGTGGGAGCGATGACTTACCGAAAATTCATCGTCTTCAACATGATCGGCGGGGCGGCGTGGGTCGCGTCGCTGGTCTATGCAGGCTATCTCTTCGGCAACATTCCATGGGTCAAGGACAACCTTGCCTACATCGTGGTCGGGATCGTTGTCTTTTCTATCACGCCGCCCATCATCCAATGGTTCCGCGAGCGTCGCGCGCGAAAGGCGCCGCAACAGCCCGCGCGCTAGACCCGGCTCGCAAGATCGGCAGCTTTGCCAATGTACGTTGCCGGCGTCAGAGCCTTGAGGCGTTGTTTGGCATCCGCCGGAATCCCCAGGGAATCGATGAAAGCGTGCAGCGACTCCCGCGAGACGCCATCCTTGCCTCGTGTCAGATCCTTGAGCTGCTCGTAAGCGTTGGCGACGCCGTAGCGGCGCAGCACTGTCTGAATCGCTTCCCCCAGCACTTCCCAGTTCGCTTCCAGATCCGCGGCAAGACGTGCCGGATCGGCTGCCAACCGCGACAATCCCTGCCGGCAATTGGACCAACCCAGTAGTGTGTGACCGAGCGCAACCCCGACATTGCGCAGAACTGTCGAATCGGAGAGATCACGCTGCCAACGCGAAATCGGCAGTTTTTCCGCGAAGTGGCGCAGCAGCGCATTGGCGATCCCGAGGTTGCCCTCCGAGTTTTCGAAGTCGATCGGATTGACCTTGTGCGGCATGGTCGACGAGCCGACTTCGGCCGGCGCTGCTCGCTGCCGGAAGTAGCCCAGCGAGATGTAGCCCCAGACATCGCGGTCGAGATCGATGATGACGCTGTTCACGCGAGCCAAGGCATCGAAGAGCGCTGCCAGCCCGTCATGCGGCTCGATCTGAGTGGTGTAGGCGTTGAACTCCAGGCCAAGGGCGGTGACTACGCGCCTCGCCAAGGCCTCCCAGTCGATGTCGGGGTAGGCCACCAGATGCGCGTTGAAATTGCCAACCGCACCGTTGACCTTGCCCGGAAGCGAAGCACCTTCGAAAGCCGCAAATCCTCGGTCGAGGCGCGCGACAACATTCGCGAGTTCCTTGCCGAGCGTGGTCGGCGTCGCCGGCTGTCCGTGGGTGCGCGCAATCATGGGCAGCGCTGCGTGCGCATGCGCGATCACGCGCACGTCCTCAATGAGTCCCTTGAGGATGTCCTCCGAGGTGCACGCGAAGTGAACGAATTCGATGGCGCGGGCGATTTCAGGGCTGTCGGCGAAACGCTCCCTCAGCCAGTATTCCATCGCCTTGACGTCGTGATTGGTGGTGCGCTCGATGGCTTTGACGCGCTCGGCATCCGCGAGGGTAAATTGATCAGTCACCGATGCGAGCAGCGCTCGCGCCGAATGCGAAAGCGCAGGAAATTCCGCGATGCCACTCTCGTCGGAGAGCGCTTCCAGCCATGCGAGCTCGACCCTTATTCGCTCCCGGATGAGGCCATATTCGCTGAACCATGTCGAGAGCTCCGCCACTTTGCCGCGATAGCGTCCGTCAAGCGGGGACAATGCAGTCAGCGATGTCAGCGCGTCTGCGTTAGGCATTGATGGCGAATCCTGCTCACAGCGCCTGCTTGAGCTGTTCCAGAATCGCCGGATTCTCCAGGGTCGAGACATCCTGCGTGATGTCCTCGCCCTTGGCGATCGAGCGCAGCAGCCGGCGCATGATCTTTCCTGAGCGGGTCTTGGGAAGATTGTCACCAAAACGGATGTCCTTGGGCTTGGCGATCGGGCCGATTTCCTTGCCTACCCAGTCACGCAGCTGCTTGGCAATCTTTTCGGCTTCCGATCCATTCGGTCGCGCCTGCTTGAGCACGACGAACGCGCACACCGCTTCACCGGTCATGTCATCGGGTCGCCCGACCACCGCGGCTTCAGCGACCATCGAGTTCGCGACCAGCGCAGACTCGATCTCCATGGTTCCGAGGCGGTGACCCGACACGTTGAGCACATCATCGATGCGGCCCATGATGGTGAAGTAAGCCGTTTCCTTGTCACGCACCGACCCGTCGCCGGCGAGATAGAGCTTGCCGCCGAGCTCGTCGGGATAGTACGACTTCACGTAGCGCTCCGGGTCGCCCCAGATGGTGCGGATCATCGCGGGCCACGGCCGCTTGATCACCAGGATGCCGCCGTGCCCGTTGGCAACGTCATGGCCGGTTTCATCCACGATCGCCGCCATGATGCCGGGAAGAGGAAGCGTGCAAGAGCCGGGAACCGTTGACGTCACACCCGGCAGGGGTGAAATGAGGTGGCCACCGGTTTCGGTCTGCCACCACGTGTCGACAATCGGACAATGTCCGCGGCCGACATTCTGGTGGTACCACATCCACGCCTCGGGATTGATCGGTTCGCCGACGGTGCCGAGCAATCGCAGGCTCGATAGATCGTACTGAGTCGGCGCGCATTGCGGCGAGACGCCCGACGCCTTGATCAGCGAGCGAATCGCCGTCGGCGCGGTGTAGAACACGCTCACCTTGTGCTTGGCAATCGTTTGCCAGAAGCGGCCGGCATCCGGATAGGTCGGAATGCCTTCGAAGACCACCTCGGTCGCGCCGACCGCGAGCGGTCCATAGGTGATGTAGGTATGTCCGGTGACCCAGCCGATGTCGGCGGTGCACCAGAAGACGTCGCTCGGCTTGATATCGAAGACCCAGCGCATGGTGAGCATCGCCCACAGCAGATAACCGGCGGAGCTGTGCTGCACACCTTTTGGCCTCCCCGTCGAACCGGACGTATAGAGGATGAACAGGGGATGTTCGGCGCCAACCCATTCCGGCGGACATGTATCGGCTTGCTTGGCGACGAGCTCGTGCATCCAGAGATCGCGCGGAGCACTGAACGAGACATTGCCGCCGGTGCGTTTGTACACGATCACGTGTCGCACTGCTTCGCAGCCGCCCAACGCCAGCGATTCGTCGACGATCGCCTTGAGCGGAAGCGGCTTGCCGCCGCGCGCCTGTTCGTCAGCCGTGATTACGGTGACGGCGCCGGCATCGATGATTCGTTCCTGGAGAGACTTGGCCGAAAACCCCCCGAAGACCACCGAGTGAGTCGCTCCGATGCGCGCGCATGCCTGCATCGCCGCGACCGCCTCAATCGACATGGGCATGTAAATGACAACTCGATCCCCGAACTTGATGCCAAGCGACTTGAGCCCGTTGGCGAGCCGGCAAACGCGATGGTAGAGCTCCCGATAGGTAACTTTGGTGACCGCCCCGTCATCCGCCTCGAAGATGATCGCGATCTTGTTGGCGTTGCCGTTCTCGAGGTTGCGATCGAGGCAGTTGTACGAGACGTTGAGTTGCCCGTCCTCGAACCATTTGTAAAAAGGAGCGCCGGATTCATCGAGGATGCGTGTGAACGGCTTGTGCCAGAGCAAGGTCTCGCGCGCGAGCTTGGCCCAGAAGCCTGCGTAATCGGCCGTTGCGGCAGCGTTGAGCCGCTCGAAATCCGCCCGCTTGATGTTGGCCTGAGCGACAAAATCACGCGGCGGATCGAATACGCGCGTCTCGCGCGATACGGACTCGATGGTTGACATATTGAAGTTCTCCGTAAGGGAAACTGCGGGACCATCCGGACGATCTCCAGGAAGTCTAACGAGTCTGGCACACGCTGCGCAATACCGAGGCACCCGACAAGGAGCGCTGCAGGCGGTGGTACAATAAAGCGCTGGCGTTACGTCTGCGACAAGCCGCGCGGCCTTACCCGGCTGCTGCCCTCCGCAACGTATCCGGCGTTGTCCTTTGCGATGGCTATATCCCAAGCTGTCGCGGCCGGAGCAGATCAACCTGCTACCCATTCCCATCATGACCGTGATCAAACAGCAAGACCTGATCCAGAGCGTCGCCGACGCTTTGCAGTTCATCTCCTACTACCACCCCGTCGACTACATCGACGCGCTCGGCGAAGCATACCGTCTCGAGCGCTCGCCGGCGGCCAAGGACGCCATTGCACAGATTCTGACCAACTCACGGATGTGCGCTGAAGGCCATCGACCGATTTGCCAGGACACGGGCATCGTTTGCGCATTCGTCAAAGTCGGGATGGACGTGCGTTGGGAAGGCGCGACCATGGGTGTAACCGACATGGTCAACGAAGGAGTTCGTCGCGCGTACCTTCACCAAGACAACAAGCTTCGTGCCTCGATCCTGGCCGATCCGGCAGGCAAGCGGCGCAACACCGGCGACAACACCCCGGCTGTCGTCCACTACGACGTCGTGCCGGGCGATACTGTCGACGTGAGAATCGCCGCCAAGGGTGGCGGCTCCGAGAACAAGTCCAAATTCACCATGCTCAACCCATCGGACTCGATCGTCGACTGGGTGCTCAAGACGGTGCCGACCATGGGCGCGGGTTGGTGCCCGCCGGGAATGCTCGGCATCGGCATCGGCGGCTCAGCCGAAAAGGCGATGCTGCTTGCCAAGGAAGCGCTGATGGAGTCGATCGACATGCCGATCCTCAAGGCACGTGCGGCTTCCGGCGCATCGCTCTCCCGACTTGAGGAACTGCGGCTCGAGCTCTACGAAAAGGTCAACGCGCTGGGGATCGGCGCACAGGGCCTCGGTGGATTGTCGACCGTGGTCGATGTGAAGATCCTCGATTACCCGACACACGCCGCGAGTCTGCCGATAGCGATTATTCCCAACTGCGCCGCGACACGCCACGCCCACTTCAGTCTCGACGGCTCCGGCGCGGCGCGGCTTGATCCGCCCGACCTCTCGCGCTGGCCGGACGTTCGCTGGGCGCCGGCGCCGGAAGCGCGCAGGGTGAATCTCGACACGCTGACCCGGGAAGAAGTGGCTTTGTGGCAGCCCGGGGAGCGTCTGCTGCTCAACGGCAAGCTCCTCACCGGCCGCGATGCTGCTCACAAACGCATCGTCGACATGCTGGCGAAGGGAGAAGAACTCCCGGTCGACTTTCAGAATCGCGTCATCTACTACGTGGGCCCCGTTGATCCGGTACGCGATGAAGTGGTGGGGCCCGCGGGTCCGACAACGTCGACGCGGATGGACAAGTTCACCGAGGTGATGCTTGGCAAGACCGGGCTCATCGCCATGATCGGCAAAGGCGAGCGTGGGCCCGTCGCGATCGAGGGAATCCGCCGTCACCGCGCTGCATACTTAATGGCCGTGGGAGGTGCGGCGTATCTTGTTTCCAAGGCGATCAGACATTCGCGCGTAGTCGCGTTCCCGGACCTTGGAATGGAGGCTATTTACGAATTCGAGGTCAAGGACATGCCGGTGACGGTCGCCGTCGATGCCAAAGGCAGCTCCGTGCACGAAACCGGTCCGTGCGAGTGGCGCCAGAAAATCGGCAAAATTCCCGTAACCGTAACTTAGACGCTCTCCCATTTAAGCGAACGCGCCGTTGAAGCCGCCGCTGGTACGCCTGGGACTGCTCACCAAGCTTAACCTGCTTGCGATCGGGTCGGTTGTCGTCACCGCGGTGGGCATCGCCACCCTGCTCATCCTGCAGCAACACAACGACGAGCACGCCCGGCTCGCGAATGCCGGAAGTGCCGTGGCCGAGATGTTCGCCGAACGTGCCGGCCCTGCGATCGATACGCAGGACAGCGGTGCGCTGGCGCAACTGGCGCAAGCTCTCGCGGTGGACCGCGACGTCGCTTACATCGCGGTGCTCGATGCCCGCAAGCAGCTGGTCTTTGCTCAAGCCTTCGACGTCGTGCAGGTTCCCACCAGAAACGCAGATACGGCTCCGTCTCGAACGATCACCGGAACGGTTCGCGGCATCGACGGACACCGCTTTGTGGAGGCTCTCGCTCCGATCGCGCAGCCGAGCGTCGCCGGATCGCCATCCGCTGATCAGGCCTCACGGCCAAGCGCGGGTCCGGCCGGTTACGTTCGCGTCGGGATGAGTTTTGACCGCGGCTGGGCGAAGCTCAAGTCAAGCACCCTCACGGTCGCGGCCGTCGTCGGTGCGCTGATCGTCATCGCCATTGAGATAACGCTGTGGCTGCAGCGCGCGCTGGTCGGACCCATGCACCAGCTCATACGCGCCGCGCGCGCGGTCGGGTACGGCAAGTTCGATGTTCAGGTCCCAGCGACATCACAAGACGAGGTCGGACTACTGACCCACACCTTTAATCACATGACTCAAAAACTTTCCGAATCGCGATCGCAGGGGGAAAGCTACCAGCACACGCTCGAAGAGAAAGTCACCCAGCGCACCAAGGAACTCGAGTTGGCGACAGCTCAGGCGTACAAGCTCGCGCAACATGACATCCTTACCGGTCTCCCCAATCGATCACTGCTCAATCAGCGCCTTCGCCAGATCGTGGCGCAGGCGATTCGGGATGGGCACCAGGTGGCGTGCCTGTTCCTCGACTTCGATCATTTCAAGCGCATCAACGACACGCTCGGCCACGACGCCGGAGATCAGCTGCTGCGCTCCGTCGCGCAGCGCCTCACCAACGCCGTGCGCGAATCCGACACGGTCGCGCGCCTCGGCGGCGATGAATTTGTGATCGTTCTTCCGGGGCTCGATCCCGAAAAGGCGACCTTCGAGATTATGGGCGTGCTTGGACGCGTGCGCGAATCGTTCCTCGCCGCATTCAGGCTCGGCGATCAGACGCCCACACTGACCTGCTCGATCGGCGTGTCGCTCTATCCACTCGACGCCGGCGACCCGGATGGACTTATCAAGCTTGCCGACACAGCGATGTACGCTGCGAAGGAAGCCGGACGGAACTCCTACCGCTTCTTCACCGCCGACATGAATGCACGTGTACAGGCTCGCCTGTAGCTCGAGACCGACATGCGCCGCGGATTGATGGACGATGAATTTTTTCTCGTCTACCAGCCGCAGATCGAGATGGAAAGCGGCCGAGCCTGCGGCGTTGAGGCGCTGCTTCGCTGGCGAGACCCCGAGCGCGGCATTATCGGCCCCTCGGAATTCATCCCCATCGCGGAAGAGTCGGGAATGATCCAGGCGCTGGGCGCGCGCGTGCTTCGTGAATCCTGCCGCCAGGTCATGGCATGGCATCGCATGAACATGCTGCTGCGTCTTTCAGTCAATCTTTCGGTTCAGCAATTACAGCATGAGGGCTGGCTCGGCGTGGTCGAGGAAGCGCTCAAGTCGTCCGGGCTGGCTGCGCGCTACCTCGATCTGGAAATCACCGAAAGCGTGATCATCACCCATCACGAAAAGGCGGTCGCCACGCTCATCAAGCTGAAGCAGCTCGGCGTGTCGATCACCGTCGACGATTTCGGAACCGGTTATTCGAGCCTTTCGTACCTCGCACGATTGCCGATCCAGGGTGTGAAGATCGATCAACGCTTCGTGCACGGGCTGGAAAAGAATCGCAGCGACGAGGCGATCACTCAGGCGATCATTGCCATGTCGCACAGCCTCGGTCTGCGCGTGATTGCAGAAGGCGTGGAAACGGCCGCGCAGTTCGAGTTTCTCAAGTCACACGGTTGCGAGGAGGCGCAGGGATACTTGATCTCTCGCCCGCTGGAGGAGCCGGAGCTGCGCTCGTGGTGGAAGATGCAGGACGAGGAGACGCGCATCGTCGGCCGACAGGCCGACATGTGGCGTGGCTGGCGCAGGACGTAGCTTTAGCCCAGGTCGCCGGGCGTGTCGACATCACGCACCACGCCGGGATCGTTCAGCGCGATGAGCTGCATGGAAGATGCATAGGCGCTGAGCACGCTCTTTGCGCCTTCGTCGCCGGAGAGCGCCGAGATCTCGCCATAAAAGCGCGTTGAGATCCCCACCGGATGTCCTCGCTGCCCACCGTATGCCGGCGCAACGAGATCACTGCCCTCTCTCAGGGCATCGGCAACGCGGGCGGCCGTTGACGAAGCGATCCACGGCATGTCGGCAAGGCTGATCACCCACCCTGCGGCCGCCGGTGCGGCGCGTACGCCCCAGGCGAGGCTCTCTCCCATGCCTTGGGCGGCGCACGGACAAGCTGTCACTCGAGCGCCGTGTGAGGTGAGCAGTTCAGAGAGTTCCGCATCACCGGGACGCACCACCGCGACCACGCTGTCGACCGCGACGATCAAGTTTTCCAACGCCGCAACGCCGATCGGCACGCCATCTTTCAGAGACGCCATGAGTTTCGCGCTGCCGAAGCGTGTCGCGCTACCCGCGGCGAGCAGGATGCCGACGACCGGCGAGCGAAGCATGGGGCCTGCTATTCCGGCAGCAGCCGAAACTGGCCTTCCTTGACGACAACCAGTACGCGCGCGCGCTCATCCATGCCGTTGTGATTGCTTGGGCTCATGTTGAACACGCCCTGACAGCCGACGACATCCTTTTCCTGCTCGAGCGCGTCGCGCAACGCAATCCTGAAGCCTTCCGTGCCCGGCTGCGCGGCATTGAGCGCGACCGGTATCGCGCGCCCAAGCAGTAGTCCCGCGTCGTAGGTATTGGCGCCGAAGGTTGCGGGTCGCACGCCGAATTGCTTCTCATAGGCGCTCATGTACGAGACCGCCACTCGCTTGATCGGGTCCGTTTCAGGAACGTCGTCGATGACCAGCATCGATCCGGCGGCGAGGATGGTTCCTTCGACTTTCTCCTTGCCGAGCTTGATGAAGTCGTCGGTCGCCACAGCGTGGGTCTGATAGATGCGTCCTTTATAGCCCTGATCGTAGAGGGTCGCCTGCGGCAATACGGCCGGGCCGCCGACGGCCGCGATGAGCACGGCATCCGGCTTCGCAGCGATGATCTTGAGCACCTGGCCGGTCACGCTTTGATCGTTGCGAGCGTAACGCTCGCTGGCGACGATGCGGACGCCGGCTTTTTCGGCGAGCGCGCCAAAGACCTTGAACCAGTTCTCGCCGTAGGGGTCGTTGAAACCGATGAAGCCCACGCTCTTAACGCCGGCCTTGGTCATGTGCCGGATCAGCGCGGCAGCGATCAGGTCGTCGTTCTGCGTCGTCTTGAAAACCCATCGTCTTTTTGCGTCGATCGGTTCAACCACGGATGAAGTGCCCACGGTGGCGAGCAGCGGCACTTTGTTGTCGGCGACGATATCCAGGATGGCGAGCGCATTGGGCGTGGTGGAAGGACCGATAAGCGCATCGATATGGTCTTCGCCGATGAGTTTCTTGGCGTTCTGCACTGCGCGCGTGGTATCTCCCCCGTCCTCGAGTTGAAAATACTCGATGGTTGTGTTGCCGATTTTTTTGGGCAGCAGCTCGGCCGTGTTCTTCTGCGGGATGCCGATGGCTGAGGTAGGCCCGGTGGCGGAGACCATGAGCCCTATCCTCACCTGAGCCGAGGCTGCCAGTGTAGCGTCGCATAGCAGCGCAATCGCCGTTATTCGCCAAAGAAGGCCAAACAAACCATCCTCCATGCAGCGCACGGTTGTCCCGGGTTTCGCTTCGCTCTCCCGGGGCTACGGTCCGAAAAACTCGCGGACGCGGTCGAGCCAGTTCTTCGCTCGGGGGTTGTGTCGGCCCGGGTCTTCGGCGTTGATCGCTTCGAACTCACGCAGCAGTTCCTTTTGCCGCGCAGTTAGCTTGATGGGAGTCTCGACGACGACATGGCAGTAGAGATCGCCGTGAACGCTGCTGCGCACCGGCTTGATCCCCTTGTTGCGCAAACGGAACACCTGACCACTCTGCGTCTCCGCCGGTATGGTCAGACGTGCGTGTCCCTCAAGCGTGGGAATTTCGATTTCGCCGCCCAGCGCCGCGGTCGCAAAAGAGACCGGCATCTCACAGTGAAGATCGCTGTTCTCGCGCTGGAACACCGAATGCGGCTTGATATTGATCACGACATAGAGATCGCCCGGCGGCCCGCCGTTAAGCCCTGCTTCTCCTTCGCCTGAGAGTCGGACGCGATCATCCTGATCGACCCCCGCCGGAATCTTGACCGACAGCGTCTTGTGTTTCTTGACACGTCCCGCGCCATCGCAGGCGGCGCATGGCTCCGGAACAATCTTGCCGGTGCCGTGGCAATGCGGGCAGGTCTGCTGAATGGAAAAGAACCCCTGCGACATTCTTACCTGTCCCTGGCCGTGACAGGTCGGACAGGTTTGCGGCTGGGTTCCTGGTTTGGCGCCGCTGCCGTGGCATGTCGCGCATTGCTCGAGCGCCGGAATGCGTATCTTGGCCTCGGTCCCGCGCGCAACCTCTTCGAGCGACAACTCCAGGTTGTAGCGCAGATCAGCGCCCCGATAGACGCCATTGCCGCGTCCGCGAGCGGATCCGCTGCCGAAGATCTCGCCGAAGATGTCGCCGAAGGCATCCGCGAAGCCGCCGAAGCCTTCCTGACCGCCGAAGCCGCGCGCCCCGGCAGCGCCGAAACCCGCTGAGGGATCGACGCCGGCGTGGCCAAACTGATCGTAAGCGGCGCGCTTTCTCGCGTCGGTGAGGACCTCGTAGGCTTCCTTTGCTTCCTTGAATCGCTCCTCGGATTGCTTGTCGTTAGGATTGCGATCCGGATGATGCTTCATCGCGAGCCTTCGATAGGCCTTCTTGATGTCCTCTTCCGAAGCGTCGCGATTGACGCCGAGGGTCGTGTAGTAGTCGCGTTTCGCCATGAATTGTCTTCGGTCAACTGCTCCGAATTGCTCCCCCAGCTATCTCTCTGTCCATCGACGACAAACGGCCGAGTTAAGGGGCGTCGCAGGCGCCCGCTTCAACTCGGCCAGATATTACGTCGGCGGGAATCACGCCATCGGTTCAGCTTCCCGCCCGAGCACCGCCCGGCGACGGAATATCGCGGAATATCACTTCTTTCCATCCTTGACTTCCGTGAACTCGGCGTCGACCACCTTTTCCTCGCCTTCACCCTTTGCATCACTTCCTTGCCCCGATGACGTCGATGACTGCGCCTCGGCCTGCGCCTTGGCGTACATCGCTTCTCCGAGCTTCTGCGACGCGCTCATCAGCGCCTGCGCCTTCGCCTCCAGCGCGTCCTTGCTTGCATCCTTCTGCTTGAGCACGTCGTCCGCGTCCTTAAGCGCTGCCTCGATCTTGCCCTTCTCGTCAGCGCCGACCTTGTCGCCATATTCGCCGAGCGACTTCCTCACGCTGTGCACCATCGCATCGAGATGGTTGCGCGCCTGCACGACTTCGAGCAGTTTCTTGTCGTCTTCGGCGTGCGACTCGGCGTCCTTGACCATGCGATTGATCTCATCCTCGGAAAGGCCCGAGCTCGCCTTGATGGTGATCTTGTTCTCCTTGCCGGTCGCCTTGTCCTTGGCGTTGACATGCAGAATGCCGTTGGCGTCGATGTCGAAGGTGACCTCGATCTGCGGCATGCCGCGCGGCGCCGGCGGGATGCCCTCGAGATTGAACTGGCCCAGGCTCTTGTTGCCGGATGCGACGTCACGCTCGCCCTGCAGAACGTGGATGGTCACCGCCGACTGGTTGTCGTCAGCCGTGGAGAACACCTGCTGCGCCTTGGTCGGAATGGTGGTGTTCTTCTGGATCAACTTGGTCATCACGCCGCCCAGCGTCTCGATTCCGAGTGAGAGTGGGGTCACGTCGAGCAGCAACACGTCCTTGACATCACCCTTGAGCACGCCGCCCTGGATCGCCGCGCCGACCGCGACCGCCTCATCGGGGTTGACGTCCTTGCGCGGCTCCTTGCCGAAGAACTCCTTCACCGTCTCCTGCACCTTGGGCATGCGCGTCATGCCGCCGACCAGGATCACATCGCCGATCTCGGAGAGCTTCACGCCAGCGTCCTTGACGGCGATGCGGCAGGGCTCGACCGTCTTGGCTATTAAGTCCTCGACCAGCGCCTCGAACTTGGCGCGGGTGATCTTCATCGACAGGTGCTTCGGTCCCGACTGATCCGCCGTGATGTACGGCAGATTGATCTCGGTCTGCTGCGAAGAGGAGAGCTCGATCTTCGCTTTTTCCGCCGCGTCCTTGAGCCGCTGCAGCGCGAGCACGTCGTTCTTCAAATCGACGCCCTGGTCGCGCTTGAACTCGGTGACGATGTAGTCGATCAGGCGCTGGTCGAAGTCCTCACCGCCGAGAAAGGTGTCGCCGTTGGTCGACAGCACTTCGAACTGGTGCTCGCCCTCGACAGATGCGATCTCGATGATGGAAATGTCGAAGGTGCCACCGCCCAAGTCGTAAACCGCGATCTTGCGATCGCCTTCCTTCTTGTCCAGACCAAATGCGAGCGCCGCCGCCGTGGGCTCATTGATGATGCGCTTGACTTCGAGGCCAGCGATCTTGCCGGCATCCTTGGTTGCCTGCCGCTGGGAATCGTTGAAGTACGCGGGAACGGTGATCACCGCGTCGCTCACTTCCTCTCCCAGATAATCTTCGGCGGTCTTTTTCATCTTGCGCAGCACTTCGGCCGAAACCTGGGGCGGCGCGATTTTCTTACCGCGCACCTCGACCCACGCGTCGCCGTTGTCGGCACGAACGATCTTGTAGGGCATGAGCGCGATGTCCTTCTGAACTTCCTTTTCCTCGAACCTGCGGCCGATGAGACGCTTGATGGCGAACAGCGTGTTCCTGGCGTTGGTGACCGCCTGCCGCTTCGCCGGCGCGCCGACGAGGATCTCGCCGTCTTCAGTGTAGGCAACGACCGAGGGCGTCGTGCGGCCGCCTTCCGAGTTCTCGATCACTTTCGGCTGCCCACCCTCCATGATGGCGACACAGCTGTTGGTCGTGCCCAGGTCGATGCCGATGATCTTGGCCATGGTGTTTCCTTTGCGTCCTTGAATGGTTTGACTGGGTCGTAAATGGGGGTTTTGCGTGCAAGTTCAAGCGCCTGCCTGACCCGAGGCGGCCCCTTCGCGGGCCTTGGCCACGGCGACCAGCGCGGGCCGCAGCACCCGATCGTTGAGCAGGTAGCCCTTCTGGAACACCTGGACCACAGTGCCCGCCGGCTGGTCGGATTCGAGCATGGTCATCGCCTGGTGCCGATGGGGATCGTACTTTTCGTTGAGCGGATCGATTTCGCTGATCTGCGACTTGTCGAACGCAGCCTTGAGGTTCTTTAAAGTGAGCTCGACGCCGTCCTTGAGCGTATCGTTGGTAGAGGCCGGCGTGGCCAGGGTTAGCTCGAGGGCGTCCTTTACCGTGAGCAGCTCCTGAGCGAATCGCTCGATGGCGTACTTGTAGGCCTTAGCGACGTCGTTCTGCGCCTGCCTGCGCACATTTTCGGTTTCCGCCCGTGCCCGCAGCCAAGCGTCCTTGAGGCCGGCGGCCTCGTCCTCGGCTTTGCGCAGCAGATCGCCGAGATCCGGGGCGGGATCTGCCGCAGACGCCTGCTTGGCCGCGACAGGGCCCGCCTCCGAGGGAATCGGGACGGAAGATTCGATTTCGGCCGAAACCTGAGTTTTTTGATCGGAATTCGTGCTCATCCTAGTTCCTTATCGATCCAGACAGGACGATGGGGGCATTTTCGAGTCTTTCAATGCTGCCGTCCCGCCTCCTGTGGGCGCGCTTTCGCCAGCCGAACCGGTCCGCCTAGGCTCCTAGCTCAGAGCACCGAGCGCTTTGGCGCGGACGAGCGTCATTTCGCGCGCCGCCGCATCGGCAGGCGGTTCAAGCCAGCCGTGGAGATTGCGCACCGCCAAGTCCGCAAGTGCCGTGATCCAGGCCGGGCGTTCGTTCAGACACGGGATGTAGTGGAATTCCTTCCCGCCCGCCTTGAGGAATTGAGCCTGCCCTTCCTGGGCGATCTCCTCCAGCGTCTCGAGGCAGTCGCTGACGAAGCCGGGACAGGCGACGTCGATGCGACTCACACCCTTCTTCGCCAGGGCCAGCAGCGTCGGCTGGGTATACGGTGTGAGCCACGCTGCGCGGCCGAACCGTGACTGAAAACTGATCACGTATTGTTCGCTGCTGAGGCCCAGCTCGGTTGCCAACAGTCGGCCTGTCTTATGGCAATGGCAGTGATAGGGATCGCCTTGTTCCAGCGCCCTTCTGGGCACGCCATGGAAGGAGAGCAGCAGCATGTTCGGCCGGCCATTCTTCATCCAGTAGTCATTGATGCTCTGCGCCAGCGCCTTAATGTAGCCGGCGTCGTCGTGATACGCGTCGACCACACGCAACGCGGGCACACGGCGTACGCACCACAGTTCGGAAAATACCGCGTCGAGGGCGGATGCGGTCGTGCTTGCCGCGTACTGAGGATAGAGCGGCAGCACCAGCAAACGCGTGCATCCGTTTTGGATGAGCCCCTGCAGCGCATCGTGAATCGACGGCTTGCCGTAACGCATGCCAAGCTCGATCTGCGCATGATCGGAAGGCAAGCCCAGCTCTCTCAGCCGTTCGCCGAGGTAGCCCATGAGCAATGTCCTCTGACGAAGGCTGTGCACAAGCAATGGCGAGCCTTCCTTGGTCCAGATGGTCGCGTAGCGGTGTGCCGACTTCGTCGGCCTCACGTTGAGGATCACGCCGTGAAGCACGGGTGCCCACAAGACGCGCGGGATTTCAACAACCCGCCGGTCCGACAGAAATTCCCGCAAATAGCGGCGCACTGCCGAGGGGGTAGGCGCCTCCGGAGTGCCAAGGTTTACCAGCAGCACGCCCAGCCGCGCGGCCCGATCGTGGGCGAACGCGGGCTGCGGCGATTGCGCCATCGTCAAGCGCCAAAGCCGTTGAAGCGAAACCGGCAAGCGGCCGCCAGGTGAGGGATCGGCGCCGCCTTTTGAACCGCAGCGGCTGCCGTCATCGTTCGCTGAACTGTTGCGTCAGCGCATTCGACAAAAGCTTGGCTGTGACGTCGACGATGGGAATGATCCGCTCGTAGGCCATGCGTGTCGGGCCGATGACGCCGAGCGTTCCGATCACGCGTCCGTCGACCTCGTAGGGCGCCGTGATCACGCTGCATTCGTCCAACGAAGCGATCCCGGATTCTCCGCCTATGAAAAGGTGGACGCCGTGCGCCCGTTGTGAAAGATCGAGCAGATGCAGCAGCGAGGTCTTCTGCTCGAATACGTCGAACAGGCGGCGCAGGCGGTCCATGTTCGAGGCGAGGTCCGACGCAGAAAGCAGATTTCGTTCACCGGAAACGACCAGTTCATCCGCGCCGTCGGAGAGCGCCGCGTCACCCGCCTCTACCGCTGCGCTCATCAACCCCACGACGTCCTCACGCAATTGCTTGAGCTCGTCAGCCAGCAGAGCACGGATGGCATGAAAGGGCTGCCCCGCGTAATGACTGTTGAAGAAATTGGAGGCCTCGATCAATTGCGATTGGGTGTAGGAGCGGTCGGTATGGAGAATCCGATTCTGAACATCGCCATCGGGTGTCACGATAATCAGCAGCACCCGCCGCTCGGAGAGCCGCAGGAACTCGATCTGGCGGAACGAAGGCTCGCGGCGTCTCGCGGTCGCAACAACGCCGGCGAAGCGAGTGAGCTCCGAGAGCAGTTGAGCGGCATTGCTGACCAGCCCTTGCGGACGGTCGGCACTCAGATGGTCCTGCAATTCGCTGATCTCGCCTTCGCCCAGCGGCTGAACTACGAGCAGCGTATCGACGAAAAAGCGATACCCCTTCGCCGTCGGAATCCTGCCCGCGGAAGTATGCGGGCTGGCGATGAAACCCATCTCCTCGAGATCCGCCATGACGTTGCGGATGGTGGCGGGCGACAATTCCAGCCCGGATTGGCGTGAGAGCACGCGCGAGCCGACGGGTGAACCATCGGCGATATAGCGTTCGATCAGTGCCTTCAGTAAGTGTTGCGCCCGGGAATCCAGCATGAGATGTATTTTATGCTTTAATCGCGGCCATGAGCGCCTCCGTCCAGGCGTTCCCCACGATCGCATTGATCGGCCGGCACGCAAGCCCGGGGATCGCTGAACCGCTGAGCCGGCTCGCCGCGTTTCTCGTCGCGCGCGGCCACGAGGTGCTGCTCGAGGCGGAAACCGCGCAATTCACACCACTGCCCGGCTATCCCAGCGCCCCTGCGGCAGAACTGGGGCGACATGTAACGCTTGCGATCGTGGTTGGCGGTGACGGAACGATGTTGTGGATCGCCCGCCAGATCGCTCCATTCGACGTGCCGCTTATCGGGATCAATCAGGGCCGTCTCGGGTTCCTTACCGACATCGCGCTTTCCGACATGGAGACTGCGCTGGGAGCGATGCTGAGCGGTGGTTATGTGGAGGAGACGCGCACCCTCCTTGAGGCCACACTGACACGCGCGGCGGCAGCCGACTCGCAGGCCTTTGCCTTGAACGAAGTCGCCGTGAATCGAGGTGCGCTGGGCGTGATGATCGATTGCGCGGTGGCGATCGACGGCCGTTTTGTCTACGCCATGCGCGCCGACGGTCTCATCGTTGCCACACCTACGGGCTCCACTGCCTACGCGCTCTCGGCGCAAGGTCCCATCGTCGATCCGGCGGTAGCGGCGATCCTGCTGGTGCCGGTGGCGCCGCACGCGCTGACCAATCGTCCCCTTGTGGTACGCGACTCTGTCGTGGTGGAGGTCTCCCTCCTGCGGGGCAAGGATGCGAGCCTGCATTGCGATGGGCAAGCCAATTTCCCGCTCTCCGAGGGCGATCGAGTGGTCGTGCGTCGCGCCAAGCATCGCGTACGCCTGCTGCATCCGCACGATCACGATCACTTCGCCATGCTTAGGCGCAAGCTGCATTGGGGCGAAACGCCCGAGCGCTTGCGTCCTGGCAACGCCTGAAGCAGGCGGCTCTTCATGCTGCGCGCGCTGTCGATCCGCAACTTCACGGTTGTCGAAGCCCTTGAGGCCGAGTTCGGCAACGGCTTCACAGTGCTCACGGGAGAGACCGGAGCGGTAAAGTCGATCCTGCTCGACGCGCTCTCGCTGCTGCTTGGCGATCGCTTCGATGCGCGGCAGTTGCGCCCGGGCGCTGAACGCGCCGAGATCGCGGCCGAATTCGCTGTCGACGACGCTTCCGGCATCGGTGCATGGCTCACCGAGCAGGATCTCGCCGGAGAAGGTGCGTTGTTGCTGCGCCGTGTGCTTGAGCCTCAGGGCCGTAGCCGCGCCTGGATCAATGGCCGGCCCGCAACGCTTGCACAGCTCGCCGAGGCGGGAGAGCGTCTCATCGATCTCCATGGACAACACGCGCACCAGTCGCTGGGACGCGCCGACATGCAGCGCCAACTCCTCGATGCATTCGGCGGCTTCGCGATCCTCGCCGACGAGGTCAGCACGGCCTGGCGCGCATGGCGCAATGCGCAGGAGCGCCACGCTCGCGCCGCTCAAGACGCGTCGGCCAGGGAGAACGAGCGTGAATTACTCGCCCGTCGATTGAGCGAGTTGAGCGCGCTCGGTACTACCGCTGCGGAGTGGCGTGAGCTCGCGCACACGCAGTCACGACTTGCCAATGCGGCCTCGCTGCTCGAGGGCACGACGAGCGCCGAAGCCGAGCTCGCTGAGGGCGAGGCGGCCCTCGCCGCGCGGCTGGGCGTGCTGGCTCACCGGCTGCGGCAGGCCGCAACGCATGATCGAACGCTGGAGGACATCGTTGCCCTGATCGACGAGGCGCAGATTCGCGTTGACGAAGCGGCTCGTGCGCTGCGCAACTATCGGGAGCGACTCGATCTCGATCCCGCCGAACTCGAGCGAGTCGAGCGGCGCCTGGCCGCCATCCATGAGCTCGCGCGCAAATACCGGGCGCGGCCCGAAGAGCTTGCG
>VBCY01000018.1 GCA_005882995.1 Betaproteobacteria bacterium | reverse complement strand
TCGTGCTGACGATCGGTACTCCGCTCGCCATCGCTTCGAGCAGCGATACCGGCATGTTGTCGACGGTGGAGGGATTGAGCATGAGATCGGCGTCACGATACAGCGACGCGATGTCGTCATTGTCGAGTCGCCCTGCGAAACGCACGTCGGCGCTGATACCGAGCATCTCGCTGAGTTTCTGCAGGTCTTTGAGCCTGGGGCCCGATCCGGCGATTGTCATGGTCGCGTCGGAATGCTTGCGATGGATCTCAGCGAATGCGCGCAAGGCAGTCGCAATGTCGTAGATGTCCTCGAGGTTTCGCGTCACAACGATGTGTCGCCTCGCGGCACGCTCTGACGTCGGCCGAAAACGTTCTACGTCGACAATATTGGGTACGACTTCCGCGACAAACCCGAAACGGGCAAACAGACGCTCGAGAAAGGCCGACGGAACGACCAGGGAGAATGCCCGACGCAGCGTCGGTCGAACCCACGCCAATCTACGCTCGAGGAATGTTTCGGCCCCGCCGCCCCGGTAATTCACGATGACCGGTGTGTCCCGCAAGACTGCAATCCACACGGCGGGAGCCGCAAAGAGGTGCCAGGCGAGCCCGGAATTTGCCATCACATGCATCAGATCGACCCGCCTCGCGCAGCGCCACAGGTGTATCGCATAGGGAACGAGGCGGAATGCGGCGCGCACGGCGCGAATCCGCGCAATCCAGGCCGGTTGATACGCCGCGTTCGTCTGGACGACTTCCACCGCGATTCCGGAGTCGCTCAGCAGTCGGGCGAGTTGCCGAGTCTGGGTCGCCATTCCCCCGGACGGAGGGGGCAACGGTCCAACAAGGCCGACGGTGACGGATCGCGCCCCGCTCATCGCGCCGCCATGGGATCGCCGGCCGAAGTCATGAGCTGAAACACGAGCACGAGCGCAAGAACTATGGCCACCGCGCCGCCTGCGAATAGAATACGTCGCAATGCAAATATGCGACGGACTTCAGCGGCATTCTCCGCGGTTTCGTAAATCCTTATCCGTGGCTGAACACCGACCACGATCGCAGCAAGGTGCGCGAGCTTGTTGGAGACTGCAGCAGACCATCTGACCAGAGGATTGGCGTCATAGGAAAACACCGCATTGCCCCACCACATATACCACTGGTTGATTCCGCGCTGATAATAGTCGACAGCCTTGTGGTCATAGGGGAATCCGAGCCGGCCGGGTCCGTTTGCCTGCGTCGCGGCGGGCGGTCGCTTGCCGAGAAGCGCGTCACGATATTCCAGGGCGCTCAAGGGCTCGCCTGTCGCGACGTCGATGGCGTGAAAGTTATTGAGCACGTCGATAAGCAGCCACTTCTTTCGCTGGCGATCGAATACTTCGACGACGGTATGGCCGTGTCCTCCGAAGCCGTCGAAGGAGAAGGCCCACTGGCGCGCGATCAGTCCGCAACTGTGAGCAAGAGCCAAGAAGATCCGGACAAAATCAGCGCAATACCCGTAGCCGTTCCTGATAGCACGATAGGTAGTGAGGAGATCTGCTTGGATGGGGCCCCGGTCTTCAACGTGTTCTGTCAAATGCGTCGCCAAGGTCAGCGCATTTTCCCAGTCCCCGCGGTCCCCTTCGCCGACAAGACTTGTGACAATGTCGCGAAACTCCGGCGGAGGCGCGAGTCGCTCGACTTTGAAGTCTGGGGGAAAGCTCGGTGGCGTCCATGTGAAGTCCTCTGCCCGGCCTCGCTGCAGCAAAACGGCGTTGCGCAACCGAACCGCTTCCGTGATCGGGCGTGCCCGCCAAGCCACCAGTGCCAGCAGTCCGCCCAGTACGGCAACATCGGCGGCCTCGGTGAAAGTCATCTCACCAGCACAGGCCGCGGTAGTCACCGCGGAACGACCCGCGGTCTGGCATCCCCACCAGATCGATGACTGTATGGCGATCGCGCACGTGATCTCGCATCGATTCAGTCGTCCGCGCGTCCTTGAGCCCGACGATGAGGACATCCGAATCATCGATCACCGCGCCGATGTCCTGTCGCAGAAGCGATCCGATGTGCGGCAGGTGCTGCTCGATGAAACGCCGGTTTGCACCGAGCAGATTGGAAAGATGAACTTCCGGATCGTAGACCAGCAGGCTCAATCCTTTCCCCAGGAAATGTTCCGCCATCATAACAAGCGGACTTTCGCGCAAGTCGTCGGTGCCAGTCTTGAAAGAAAGCCCGATCATTCCCACGCGGCGCTTGCCGGTCTCGACCACCTTGGCAATCGCATGATCGATATGCACGCGATTGGACGCGGCGGTTGCTCCGTGCACGGGCAAATCAACGTCGCGCAGCTTGGCGAGATGCATCGTGGCCCTCAAATCCTTGGTGAGGCACGAACCGCCGAAAGCGAATCCCGGCTTGAGGTAAGCGGGAGAGATGTTGAGCTGCCGGTCCTTGCAAACAAGTTCCATCACCTCGAAGGGATCGACCTTCAAAGCCTCGCACAGGCGCGCGGTCTCGTTGGCAAACGTGATTTTGAGCGCATGAAAATTGTTGCAGGCGTACTTTACCATCTCCGCCGCACGGATCGACGTCGAATGGAATTCACAAGGGAGATATCCGAACAGCTCTCGCAACTTGGCAACAGGTGCTTCCGCATTGGCGCCCACGATCGTATACGGGGGCGTCTCGTAGTCGCGGATCGACGTTCCTTCGCGGAGGAATTCCGGCTGGAAACAGACATGGAAATCCACACCATCTTTCTTGCCGGAAGTGCGCTCGATCGCCGGACGAAGGATTTCCTCGACGGTGCCCGGCACGAGCGTCGATCGAAACACGAAGACATGCATGTCGGTTTTGTCGCGCATCGCCGCACCGAGGTCGGACGCGAGATGAATGATCGCAGTCTGGTCCTGGCTCCCGTTTGGCGCTGACGGAGTTCCTACGCTGATGAGTGAAATCTCTGTCTGTTCGATCGCCCTGCGTACGTCGCACGTGACACTGACGCGCCCGCTCCTAGCAACCTCGGCCATGAGTTCCACCATGCCTTCTTCCACTACCGGAGTTTTTCCGGAACCAATCAGGTCGAGTTTTGCTTGGTCGACGTCGACGCCGACGACATTATGCCCTTCGCGAACAAGGCAGCCTAGCGACACGGCGCCGACGTAGCCCAGTCCAAAAATGCTGATCTTCACTGGCTCTCCTTGACGGTTTCGCGCAGCTCTCTTGGCCGCTCGCGCTTTGCCTCCAGACACGAGCCAATGATGTTGTCGAGACGCTGCATCGATTTTTCCCACGCATGGTGGGAAAGGATTCGGTCTCGGCCCGCGTGTGAAAGTCGTTGCCTCTCCTGCGGATTCCCCAGCACACCAAGGATGGCCGTAACGTATTGATCCTCAGCCGAGGCGACGAGGAAATGGTCGGGGCTTCGTGCATCGACTCCTTTGGCCGCGAGGGCGCTCGAAACCACCGGAACCCCTGCCGCCATGGCTTCGAGAATCTTGTTCTGGGTACCCCGAGCGATGTTAAGCGGCGCCACCATCAGCGCCGCCCGTTGAAGGAACGGTCTCACGTCGGGCACGGACCCGGTCACGGTGACGCCCTTAAGCTTTGCGAGACGCCGAACGGAGGGCGGCGGATCAGCGCCGACGATGTCGAGCTTGACTGACGGCCGTTGTGCCTGCAGGCGCGGCAGCACGCGGTCGCAAAAAGAGGACATGCATTCCTGATTCGGGTAGTAATCCATCCGCCCGACGAACGCGATGGTATCCGGATCGTAAGGCGCTTCGCTTGGCTTGAAGTAATCGCTGTCCACACCGTTGGGAAACCAATCGGTTGCCGCGCCCGTACCGTAGCTTCTCAGGGTTTCGCATTCGCCGCGTGTCGTCGCCGTGCACATATCGAACTTGGTCGCCAGGCGCTTCTCCTCGCGCTCGAGCTTGACCGCCTCGATGCCGTAGCCCAACGACAGAGGGAAAGGTTTGTACCTCGAATATTCGCGCCACTTTTGCGAATCCATGTCGCCGTAATCGAGAATCCTGAGGCATGCTTTCGCGTTCTCGACGTAGTGCGCGACCGAAGAGCAGTGAACAAACACCAGATCGTATCGCCCTGTCCGCAATAGCTCGTTTATGCGCCTTGCGAGCCGCCCCGAATAGAAATATCCCAACGATGAGGGCGACGTGGTGGGCAGCAGCGCCGCCATGCGTAGCGCCTGGACTGGCTCGTTGACGCGCGCCATTTCATAATGCGCACAGTGCCGAGCCAAGTCTCGGCCTTCGCTCGCCTCCTCCTCCGATCGTACGATCGAGGCGACCGTCACTTCGTGTTTTATGGACAGATGGCGAATGATGTTGAACGGACGAATCTTCCCGCCTCGCTTGGGTGGATAGGGGAAACGGTGGCATACGAAGAGCACCCTCATGCCGCCGCAACTTTCAGCTCGTCGGCGACATCGGTTGAATCTCGTCCGTCGACGTAGATACGGGCCCAGATCTCGAAGTTGAGAAGTGCCAGCAACTTATCGGTGCCGTCGATCCGGTTCGCGCCGTGTGCGCTGATCAGAGCCCCTACGTCTTGATAACGAAACAGGCCGCGTGCCTCGACGGAAGACTGGGAAAGCATCTCTCTCAGCAGTGGTGCGAGATCACCTTTGAGCCACGCCCCCATCGGCGTGCCGAACCCTCGTTTCGGCCGCTGCAGGATATCGTCCGGAAGCACCTCCGAAAGCGCCGCCTTCATGAGGTGCTTCAGCCGTCCACCGCGCACTTTGGTGTCTTCCGGAATCCGGGAGGTCAACTCCACCAGCTCGTGATCGAGCAGTGGGACGCGGCACTCCAGCGAAACCGCCATGCTCATCTTATCGGTCAGCATGAGCAGGTCGTCGGGGAGTTGCGTGGCGGCGTCGACCGCGAACATCCGGTTCAGCGCATCACTGCTGGTCGCGCCATCGAAGGCTGCCGCCAACGGGTCGTAGCTGTCTGGCGGCGGCTCGCACAGGAGCCCGCCTGCCTCTCGATGGGAAAACACTTCGACGTAGGACCGGTAGCGCTTGTCGAGCGGCAGACCTGCGCTTGCAAGGAAAGCCTTGGCAAGGCGGGCGGAGTTGAGCAACGGCGAATGCCTGTCGCTCGGAAGCTTCTCGCCCAATGCGAGCGCGGCCCTTCGCAACGTGGCTGGAAGACGATCGAAGCGCGCCTGATAGTGATTGCCGAGATAACGCCGGTAGCCGCCGAACAGCTCGTCGCCCCCTACGCCGGACAGGATTACCGTGACGTCCCGCCGCGCGAACTCGGATACCAGATACGTCGTGATGAATGCCGTGTCGGCAATCGGCTCATCCATATGCCAAAGCAGCTTCGGCAGCAGAGAAACGACGTCGGGACGCACCAGGATTTCGTGATGATCGGTGCGAAACGTCTGGGCGATTCGTCGCGCGTAGGGAAGCTCGTTGTAATAGGCCTCGGCACCGTCACCTTCAAAACCGATCGAGTAGGTCTTGACCGGCCGGTCGCTGTGCGCCGACATGAAGGCGACAACGGCACTGGAATCGATGCCTCCCGAAAGAAAGGCTCCGATCGGCACATCGCTCACCATCTGGCGATGCACCGATTGCTCCATCGACTCTCGTACGCTGGCAGCCCATTCCGTCTCGCTGCGATGAGGGTCGACGTCGCTCGGCGGGCGCCAGTAGCGCCGTTCGTCGACGCGTCCATTCTCGACGACCAGCAACGTCGCCGGCGGCAATTTGCGCATGCCTCGGAACATCGATTGCGGTGAAGGCACGTACCCGAGACGAAGATAGGACGAGAGCGCCGCCGAATCGAGCTCGGCCTTCATTCCCGGCAAGCTGAGCAGCGCCTTCGCTTCGCTCGCGAAAGCCATGCGCCGATTGTCCCGCCACACGTACAGAGGTTTGATTCCGAGCCGGTCGCGGGCAAGGATGAGCCGCTGCCTCGGCACATCCCAAAGGGCAATCGCGAACATGCCGTTGACGCGATGAAGAAACGCATCGCCGTACATTTCGTAGAGATGAAGCAGGGTCTCGCAATCGGACTCCGTCTTGAATTGATGACCGTGCGAGCTGAGTTCCTGCCTCAACTCCCTGTAGTTGTAGATTTCGCCGTTGGCGACCAGCCACAGCGTGCCGTCCTCATTGGACAACGGCTGATGTCCACCGGCGATATCGATGATGGAAAGGCGCCGCATGCCGAAAGCGAGCGGCCCGTCGGCGTAGCTGCCCTCGTCGTCCGGACCTCGATGGAGCACCCGGAGCCCCATCGCGCGAAGCGCTTCAATCGGGGCCTTGGCGGCGTCGAGCTGCAGAACTCCGTAAATACCGCACACGGCGTCAGTTCCCCGCGTGTTTCAGATGGCTTCCCCTCGCCATCGCTGGGGCGCACAGCGCTGCATATATGTCAGCGTAACGGGCAACGCTGCGCGACCACGTGCGCTCCTTCTCGACGAAGCGCCGCGCTTGCTCGCGGACTCGTGGCCACAACGCCGGCTCTGCGATGATTTTTTCGATTGCATGGGCCAGCGCCCTGGCATCGCCCGCAGGGAAAAGGAAGCCGGTTTCACCGTCCCGCACCAGCTCCCGATGTCCTCCCACGTCGGACGCAAGAAAGATGCGGCCATAGGCCATCGCTTCGAGCGGTTTCAGCGGCGTGACGATTTCGGTGAGGCGCATGCGATGACGTGGGTAGATCAGAACGTCGATCAACCCGTAATAGCGTCGCACGTCGCCATGAGGCACGGAACCCGTGAAAAACACGCGGTTTTGGAGTCCGCGCTCCTTCACCATCGCCTTGAGATTCCCTGCCTGGGGGCCGTCCCCAACAAGCAACACGCGCAGCTTCGGATTGCGAGGCGCGAGCATCGCAATAGCATCGATCAGCAGATCCAGCCCCTCGTATGCGTAGAAAGAGCCAGCGAATCCAAGGTCCATCTTCCCCTCGAGCCCCAACTGGGCGCGTAGCACCGGGTCGTTCATCGTCTCCACTCGCAGCTCGTTGCCGTCGACCGCGTTAGGTATGACGGTGACGCGATCAGAGGCAATCCCGCGGGAGAGAATCTCTGCGCGCAATCCTTCGCAAATCGTCGTGATATGGTCGGCGCGACGCAGTGCGAAGTTCTCGAGCGCTCGCGAAGTGCGGTAGCGGACGCTTTCTTCTGTGGTCTTACCGTGGT